>PFUQ01000006.1:0-416 GCA_002790175.1 Flavobacteriales bacterium CG_4_9_14_3_um_filter_32_8 | reverse complement strand
ACAAATTCACATTTACAAAGTAGTTCATCGAAAAGATAATCGTTTTTTTTTATTTTCTCCAAAAGCTTAGTTGTGAACATACTCTTTTTTTGTATCTTTATTTAACATTTTTTCGAAGTAAAATTATTACTTATTGTTTTTCAATCTGTTAGCAATGATTTTTCTTTTCAATATTGGTTAGTAAAGAATGAAAAACAACTTCCAACACACCGAAATTCTTGAACGCATTAACTATGCTTTTGTGGCATTGGATAAAAACTGGTGTTATACTTATATGAATAAAAAGGCAGGCGAGATTTTTAATCGCAACCCGCAAGATATGATTGGTAAGCATATCTGGACTGAATTACCAGAAGGTATTGGTCAGCCGTTTTATAAAGAATATTATAGGGCTATGGCAGACCAAAAATACATTT
>PFUQ01000032.1 GCA_002790175.1 Flavobacteriales bacterium CG_4_9_14_3_um_filter_32_8 | reverse complement strand
GGTGAGCATATTTCCTACTTTGCAGCAAGGACATTTAGGAAATATTTTCTTTTTTTCTGGTTTATCACGTTATTAGATTTAAGAATTTCTAACGACTAATTACTTTACACAATTGGTAATAAAAGGTCGTTCAACATTAATTTTTGGGCTCAAATAAGGAATATTTAGATTTAATCCTCTGAGGATAAAAAGGAAACCTAAAAGAAGTATGAAGAAAGGTATAATTTTTTTAACTTTATTTCTAAAATTGATGCTTATAAAATTGGAAAGTAGAACAGCAGAAAACATCATAGGCAATGTGCCTATTCCGAAAAAAAACATAAACAACGCTCCTTGAAATACATTACCTGTAGCAATAGCTCCACCAATGGCTGCATAAACTAACCCACAGGGTAATAATCCATTAAGTAATCCGATTAACAATAAATTAAGAGTAGAAGTTGAATGTAATAATTTTCCTAAATTATTTTTAATTTTGGAAATAAAAAAACCCACATTACTTGTTGGATTTATTTTATTAATTATTGATTTTGGAAATAAAACAGATAAAATAAAAACTATTCCTATAAAAATAGAAATAACTTGTTGTGTTGTTGCCATGCTTATACCTTGACCAAGGTACCCAAACAAAATACCAAATAATACATAAGTAGCTATACGTCCTATATTATAAATTACTCCACTAATTATACGAAAAAAAGGGGTATTATTTTTTACTGGCAAGGCAAAAGCTATTGGCCCACACATTGCAATACAATGAAAGCTTCCAAATAAACCAATTGCAAATGCTGTTATAAATAATTCCATAAAATTTAATAGGGCAAATCAATGACCTCTTCGTTGTAATAGGTAATATCATTTGACATCCAGTCAATTTTTAGTTTATACATGCCAGAAGAAAACTTACTTACATCAATTGAATGACTATTTGATGATGTTTGAAAAGAAATTTTTTTATCATCATTTTGATTGGATGGTTTGAAAAAGGTGATTTCACCCATAATGTTTTCACCAATTTCTTTTGGAAATTGAATGCTAAGTTGATTGTTGATTATTTGCCAACTTAATTTTTCTGACAATTTTGCTGTTCTTGCTTCTTTTTTTAGTATCTCTTTAAAAGCTAATTCCTTTTCATAATAATCTTCGGTTACTAATTCACTCTTTTGTTGGGTAGATAAATAAACCATTCCTATCATAAAAAAGACAAAAGTTCCAAAAAAAATAAATGCACCTATTCCCCAGTTAAACCTCATTTTTTTGTTAATTATCAATTACTTTTATCAGGTCCTAAAAAATTTGTATCATCTTGTTCTAATAATTCATTTCCATTATAAACACCAATAACTATAGGTGTGCTTTTAGCTTTTAAATCGTTTAGATGAATTTTAACAAAAAAGGCTTGTTGGTTGCTTTCGCCTTTTCTTACAATAAGCACTTCATTTCCAACCATTTGTATACTTCCTTTAGTCCCTAATAGTTTAAAAGTTAATTTTAATTCTTTACTAGATTTATTAACAATGTTAAGGTTGTATAAATTGGTAATATAACCACCTTCTTGTTCTTGAAATAACATTCCGGGAGTTCTTAATATAGAAGCCTCTAAAGAACCCCTAAGAGTAAATAAAAAGATAATAAATCCAATTAACACGACCAATAAAAAAATGTAGGCTTTAGAACGTATTGAAAATTTTGATTTCGTTTGGTTGGCTATTGCGTTTTCCGATTCTATTCTTATTAATCCTTTATCTTGCCCTGTTTTTTTCATTACATAATCACAAGCATCCATACAAGCAGTACAATTAATACATTCCAATTGAGTGCCATTTCTGATGTCTATTCCTGTAGGACAAACATCAACACATTGATAACAATCCACACAATTACCTTTTCCAGATGCTTTTCTATCTTCACCTCTAACTATTTTTGAACGTCCTTTTTCTCCTTCACCTCTTTTATAATCATAAGCAACAACTAGTGAATCTCGGTCTAACATTACGCCTTGTAACCTACCATAAGGACAAATAATTAAACAAACCTGCTCTCTAAACCAAGCATAAACTAAAAAGAAAACAAAACTAAAAATAATGATTGCAATAAATCCACCTAAATGTTCTGATATTGGAGAAGTTTGAATTTCAACAAGTTGTTCTGCACCAATTATGTAAGCTAAAAATGTGTGAGAAATAGCCAAAGCAATCAGATAAAAAATAAAATATTTAATAACCCTTTTTTTTATTTTATTGGTATTCCAAGGTTGTTTTGTTAATTTTTGCTGATTTCTGTAATCGCCATCTATCCAATATTCTATTTTTCGATACACCATTTCCATAAAAATTGTTTGTGGGCATACCCAACCACAAAATATTCTTCCATAAATGGTGGTAAATAGAACAATAAAGACAACCATTGCAATCATTATTAATCCAAATAGATGAAAGTCTTGAGGCCAAAATACTTGTCCAAATAACACAAATTTCCTAGTTATTATATTAATCATTAAAAGAGGTTCTCCATCAATTTTTACCCAAGGAGTACCAAAAAGAATTATTAATAAAAAATAACTAAAAAATAACCGATAATTATAAAATTTTCCTGATGGTTTTTTAGGATATAACCACTTCCTTTTCCCAGTTTCATCTACTGTAGGAATTTTATCTCTAAATGATTCTTTGTATTTTGAATTATCGTTTTTCATTCTACTTTAAATTACTTCAAAGTTACTTTATTTTAGTATTAAGACAAACATCTATACATCTATATATTTAGATGTTTTTAATAAAAACAAAACCTCTTTTATAGAGGTTTTGTTTTTTACATTTTATCACCTTGAGGCTCTTTACCACCTTCAACATTTTTATTTTTAAATTCTGTAAGAATATAACTAGCAACATTTTGTATTTGCTGTGGTTTTAGTTGAGATTCCCATGGTATCATTCCCTTTTCTGGAACTCCAAATGTGATTGTTTTAAACAAATCTTTTATGGTATTTCCATGTATCCAATATTCATCAGTTAAATTGGGACCAACTAATCCTCCACCATTTTCTAAGTGACAAGGAATACAATTTTTCTTGAAAATCTCTTTTCCATTCAACAACTCTTGAGCATCTGTAGATAATACAACTGAATTTTCATTGATTTCACTTCCCCCAAAATTTTCCTTGAAGATGGCAACATCTTTATCTGCATTTGTAACCTCAGTGGTATATTCATCAATTTGATTATATCCACCAAAAGCAAAAAACCTTATTGAATAGAAAATAGCAAAAATTATTGTTCCATAAAACAAATACAACCACCATGGAGGCAAACTATTATCTAGCTCCATGATACCATCGTATTCATGATCCATTAAATTTGTATCTAGTTCATCTATTATTTCGATGTCTTTATTTTTATCAGTCATGACTTGATTTTATTAAATTAGTTATCTTCTTCAAAAGGAAGTTTTTCTATATGATTAATGTAGTTTTTGTCAATTTTATAAACCCAAAAGAGTAAAGCAACAAAAAAGCTAAAAAAAATTATAAAAGAGATGATGGGGAAAATTTCTATTCCATCTATCGTCTCCATGGTATGTTTAAAAAATTTTAGCATTTATAATTATTTTATAGGAACATTTTCAATATCAGTTCCTAATCTTTGTAAGTAGGCAATTAGAGCAATAATTTCTTTTTTGGCATCTGCCTCTTTTATTCCTTGAATTTTTAATTCAGCAGCAATGCTTTCAGCCTGAACTTTCAAATCATTTTTCCCTGACTTTATTTGTTCATTCGTATAAGGCACACCTAATTTTTGCATAACTGCCATTTTTGATGTTGTGCTATTTACATCAATTTCTTTAACCATAAGCCATTTGTAATTAGGCATAATAGAACCAGGCGACATGCTCCTTGGATCAAACAAATGATTGTAATGCCAAGAATGTGATTTTCTTAACTTTTTAGATCCTTCACGAGCTAAATCTGGTCCTGTTCTTTTTGATCCCCATTGAAATGGATGATCATAAACAAATTCACCTGATTTTGAATACTCACCATAACGTTCTGTTTCATGTCTAAAAGGTCTAATCATTTGAGAATGACAGTTGTAACAACCTTCTTTAATATAAATATCTCTCCCTTGCAATTCTAATGGAGAATAAGGTTTTACTGACTCTATCGTTGGTATGTTTGATTTTACTAAAAATGTTGGCACCATTTCAACAGCTCCACCTATCAATATTAGTACTAAAGCAAATATTAACATACGAATAGGTTTTCTTTCAATTGCTCTATGCCAATACTCTTTTACAACTCCTTTGTAGTCTTTTTCAAGAAGATAAGCTTCAGCTTCTTCGTTTGCAACAAAAGAACCAGCTTTAATTGTTTTAATTAAATTATAAACCATCATCAAAGCACCAACAAAGTAAAGAGTTCCTCCTAAGCTTCTCATGGCATACATTGGAATAAGTTGATTTACTGTTTCTAAGAAATTTGGATATTTTAAATAACCATCTAGCGTAAAT
>PFUQ01000106.1 GCA_002790175.1 Flavobacteriales bacterium CG_4_9_14_3_um_filter_32_8 | reverse complement strand
CATAACCTTTGATTTAATTTTAAGCCAACAATGATAAGCCTTTTCAAAGATTTTAGCCTAAAAAATGTCCATTAAGCCTAAATTAAAGTTAAATCAATAAAATACCAAAATATATTAAACTAATTTTATCCTTTATTTAATTACAATAGAACTTAAACTAATATTCTAAATAAATAATACATCAATATGTTAACTATCAAAAAAAAATTATTGATTGCCAAAATTTTTACTTTGATATTGCTATTTATTATAGTCACCATTAGTGTTTATAGCATCCAAAATCTTTCAAAAACAGCACATAAAATGGAAGTGGAGTATAATGAAGTTAATGTAGCACACGAATTACAAATTTCTTTTCAACAATTAAATTTAACGGTAAAAGAATTTTTGATTCATAGAGATACTCAACAAATAAATAATTTTGATTATTATCTTGTTCAAACGAATATAAAATTAGAAGAATGTAAGAAAATTTTCAATCATAATCAGAACCAAGAACACTTGGCTAATTTTGAAAAAGACTTTATTAGAGTTACTTCTTTATCAAAAAAGTTGTTTAAATTAAATGTTGTTTTAGATGCGGCTGCTTCTGAGTTTATAATGGAGGAATTAAGTTCTATTTCAAGCTCAGCAGTTGAAGAAATAAATAAAATTTCTAAAGAAACCGAAAGAGAAATGAATATTTATATAGCAGATAATCGCAAAACTAATATTAATGGGAAGTGGTCGGTTATTTTTACTGGAATTTTTACTGTTTTTTGTTCTTTTATTTTTAGCCATTTCTTTTTAAAAGGGATTATAAAACCCTTAGATAATATGATGCAAACAACACAAAAAATAGCATCAGGCAACTTATCTGCTAAAACTGAAATTTTAGCACATGACGAAATTGGTAACCTTATGACTTCTTTTAATAATATGATTGGTATATTAAATAGGACAACTGTTTCGCGCGATTATTTTAATCATATACTTAACAAAATGAATGATTCCTTAATTATTACAGATATTAATCATAATATTATGGTTGTAAATCAAGCAACACTTAATATTTTAGGATATACAGAGAAGGAAATAATCGGACTATCTTTTCATATAATTCTTGGGAAAAAATTTGACGATGAAGTGTTTACAAAAAACACAATTATTAATGATTTAACTGAACAGAAGCAATTACATAATATTTACAATACTTATTTCTCTAAAAATGGAGAAAAAATACCAGTTTTGTTTTCAGGCTCATTAATGTTAAATGAGCAAGGAGCTGTTAAAGGGATGATTTGTATTACAAATCATCACACAACTGAAAATAGTGCTTCTAGTTTAAATCAGGAAAATAATTTTCAATCAACACTAATAAAAACCGTAGATGAAATTCCTTTAACACCACGTGAACGTGAAATAATGAAGCTAATTGCCGAAGAAAGAAGCAATCAAGAAATAGCAGAACTATTATTTATTAGTGTAAGAACTGTTGAAACACACAGGAAAAATATTATGCAAAAATTACACACCAAAAGTGTGATTGCTTTGGTAAAATATGCTGCCTTAAATGGCATTATTTAACTTCAAAAAAACTAGTAATAGCAATACTTTCCGAATCATCTACGTATTTCAGGGTATTTATCAAATCGAAGTGTATTTTAAGTGTTTTATGGTATTGTATTAACCTGCCCCAGTATCTACTTTTGATTTGAGTTGATAAAAATAAAAATAAGAAAATTATAAATTTAAAATTAAAATCATGAAAAAGAAGTTACATCTTTCAAAAAAGGCGATTTACTTGTTAACTGCAATTGTCTCGTTTTTCTTTATTTCTGCCGGATTAAAATTAATAACAGGTGGAGTAGATTATACCACGCCTGCAGCAGGTCATTTTGTTTCTCCATTGTCATCCAGCATCAATTGGGGACCCATCAAAAACATTCGGGCATTTTTCCCGGCTCAGGCAAACCTTCAGTGGCTTAGCGGGGTGGCGGGGTACACCGATCCTGTTGGAGGCTCGGGCACAATGGCCGCTCATCCTGGTGCTTCTTCTGTACAGGGCGGAACTGGAGACTGTCGGTCTTGCCACGAATCAAACCTTAATAATGGAACTTTCGCTGCTAATTTAGTAAACGGTCCAAAAGGTATCGTTGGAAAAGACCCATACAAAGATTTAGAAATACAAGCTGCTTTTGATAGTAACTACTTATACGTAAAAGTTGCCTGGGAATCACAAAATTCAAGACCGGGAGTTACGCATCAAATATACCAGTACCGTGGCGGCACATGGTATGGTGACACGAAAAATAAAACTTCTGCAATAAACGAGGTATCGCAATTAACTGCAAATCAGTTTTTTAGTTATGAAGATCGATTAGCTCTACAAATAGCACCAACAACGCTTGGAGAAAATATTAAAGCCTTTGGAAATGCGGGGATGAATTTTACCCAAGGAGGGTGTTTCGTAGCTTGCCACAGTAGCATGAGAGAGATGACAAAAGAGCCTACAAGTACAGAAATACAAGCTGACCCTTGGCTCGGAGCAGCAGGGTTAAATGTATCCGATTTACGCCACTACCTACTGCATACCCGTGGGGTTAATGCTTTCGCTGATGCAGATGCTACCGGCAACTGGCAAACTACTGTCAGCGGTTACAACCAAGCACAACAGACAGCAGATATGAACAACGGAAAATTCATTGACCTGATTCAGTATCGGGCAGCTCGTTCTGCAGCAATGTATGGCAACAGTAATGACATCATACTTGAATACCGTAATAGTGGCATTGCCAATACAAATAAGGGTGATAATTACTGGTTTAACCAGAATCCTGCAGCTGCTCAACCTGCTAATGTGAATCAACTTTGGTACGATGTATCTGACCATCAGTGGAAGGATAGTGCGAGTACCATAGTGAATGTAGGTGATTATCGTTGGATGTATGATTCATTAATAACCGGTTTCAATGCTCTTCCTGCTGACGCTTTGGATACCACGCTACGTGAAATGAAGTACAATTGGACAGTAAAGTTTCCGTTGATTACCCGTGGTCCTGACCGTAATGCTGTTCCTTTAGACATGAGTAAAATCAACGAAGGAGATTTTCTTCCTAAACAACCACTACGTGAAGGTACAGGTATTCGTGGAGCCGTTGATGCATTCAGCGAATGGGATTCTACTAGTAATAAATGGACTGTTATCATACGTAGACCTTTGAATAAAACAGGAAAATGTGATCACGGTAATTTTGGCACTTATTGCAGTGACCACGATCTTCGATTGGAAGACCTTCAGAGCGGTGGACAAGGAATTACTATTGGTATGGGTATTTTTGATTGGTATGCCTCTAATCGTTACCATTATGTAACATTTCCATACCATTTACAAGCATCTGCTACTGCTGATATTATTGCGGTTGATAATTCATTAACAGGTATTGAATGGGTGAATGATAAAAAATCGTCTTTATTAGAGCAAAATTATCCAAATCCTTTTACCAAAACAACTCAAATTAAGTACACGTTGACGGAAAGTAATGATGTGAAATTAGAGATATATGATGTATACGGTCGTGTTGTAAAAACACTAGTAAATAAATATCAATCTGCTGGTATTCACACTGTAACGTGGGATGCACAAAACCTTAGTAAAGGCGTTTATTTTTACCAAATTCAATCAGGTAAGTTTAAACAGTCAAAACGAGCTTTGGTAATTAAATAATAGTAATTTGTTTAACTTTTAAAAAAACCTCTATCCTAAAAAGGATAGAGGTTTTTATTTATGAAAATAAGCTATACTAAAATAATAAGCTTGAGTTAGAACTTGAGTTAGAAGCCGAAAAAGAAAACTCCCCACTGCTGCCGAATCCGATAGTAAGCGGGCGAGCAAACTAGAAACTTTAATCGGGAGACGTTAATCAAACCGGTTATTAATAGTTATTTTTATTTAAATAGGTCGATATGTTAATTATTTATAATTTACAACAACTAGGACTGTTTTATATCATATTATCCGCCTATATTGATTATTTTTGACCAAAAAAATAGCGATGTTCAATTCTATCAAAAATATATTCTTTTCCACCAAATTAACAGCAGTTTTATTGTTTGTATTTGCCATTGCCATTGGTGCTGCAACATTTATCGAAAATGATTATGGAACCACGGCTTCAAAGGCTTTGGTTTTTAATACCAAATGGTTTGAATTGATATTGATTTTACTAACCATTAATTTATTAGGCAACATTTTTAAATACAAACTCTTTAAGTGGGAAAAAGCCGCAACATTAGTGTTTCATATCGCTTTTATCATTATCCTTATCGGTGCAGGAATTACTCGTTACATTAGTTATGAAGGCTCAATGCTAATAAGAGAAGGAGAAATGAGCAACACTATAATTTCTTCAGATACCTATCTTCAGTTTAAGGTTGATGATAAAAAAATGCAATATACTTTTGATAAAAAATTGTATTTAAATCCGCTGTACAATTCAAAATTCTCCTACAATTTTAATTTTGAAGGCAAAGAAATAAATGTGTCGTACAAAGATTTTATTCCAAATGC
>PFUQ01000164.1 GCA_002790175.1 Flavobacteriales bacterium CG_4_9_14_3_um_filter_32_8 | reverse complement strand
TCGTTGAATGGCTTTATCTAGTTTTTGAGCTGCTTCTTGCTTTTTTTGAAGTTCACTTTTTAACTCTTGTTCTTTTCCTTGCAGTTGTTGTACTATGGTTTCTTGCTGGGCTTTTTCAATCGCTAAGTTTTGTTTTTCCTTTTCTTCGATAGAAACCAACACTGTTTTTTCTTGATTGGTATGTTTTAATTCTTCAATTTTTAACTTTAAGGAGGCTTGATTTTTGATAATTTCTTCCGCTTGTGCTTTTCGATATTCTGAGTATTGTTGAATGTATTTTAATCTTTTGTACGCTTGATTTACATTCTTTGAAGCAAAAACAA
The DNA here is from genome assembly GCA_002790175.1 of Flavobacteriales bacterium CG_4_9_14_3_um_filter_32_8. GTDB lineage: Bacteria > Bacteroidota > Bacteroidia > Flavobacteriales_E > Vicingaceae. The sequence continues at coordinate 18,284 of PFUQ01000164.1, read as the reverse complement.
ACATCATTTTATCGTAAGAACTTCGGTGTTTAAAAGCGTAATAGATAATTTTAGCATACTCTACTTTTAATCGGGATATTTCATTTTCTAAATTTCCAATCTCCTCATTACTTTTTTTAATTTCTTTGTTGATTAACTTCATTTCTGAGTTGATAGCAGCAATTAAATCGGTGCGAGAACTTATTTTGCTTTTTAGTTTTAAGAGCTCATCTATGGTTAAATCTTTGTTTTTACGAGTTTCATTAAGGAGTTTATTGGTTAAACTAATTTCATTTTGAAGTTTTTGTTTTTTTTGCTCCAATTCTTTTTTAGTTTGAGCATTTATGGGTAATACATTAATCAATAGCACCAGCAAGAAGAAAAACGATAAAATTTTATTGTTTAATCTGTGCATATTTTTTTGGAATATTAAAAGGGAAAGTTAATAAATTGTTTAATGTAATCTTAGTATAGTTGATATCAATTGTACTGGAAGTATCTGTTTTTAAAATAAAATGTAAATCATGGGATACAATTTGGCTAGCAATAGAGTCCTTTGAGTTTGATGAATATATTGGGTTTTTAAAATTGGTATAGAGGCAATTGAGCGAATTATCGGATTGTGGTGTTGTCAATAAAAGTTCGTTTATTTTATAACTTAATGGGTCTAGCCACAAGGCTTGTGCTTGGTTTTTAATTTTCCCTTTGTCTTTTTTTATTTCCCTTCTAACTTTTCTTTTTTTCTCAGTACTTACAAAGTATAAATCTTTTTTTCTATCAACTGAAGAATAAATTTTATCGTTTATTTCAAAATCTAAACTATTTCCAATTAATAATGCTTCAATCATTTGGTAATCTAAGTCTGCACCAAAAATAGTATTGAGATAATCATAATCACCAACAAAATACTCAGAAGAAGACCTATTCATAATTTTAACGGTATCTTGAGTAATTAAAACTCTTGCCATCTCAATTCCTAAAACAGGAGTGATAGAAACCCAAATAGCACTATCCTTTCTAATTCTTAAATGGGCTTTAAAAGAGGTTGTTTTGCCATTGTTGTAAGTAAAAGCAGCCTTAGTTGAAAGTGTGTTAAATTTAAATTCTTTATCGAGTAATTGTTGAACAAGAAATTTAGTAGGATGAGGTTTGAGCCTAATTTTAACTTTTTCAGTTTCATTCTCTTGAACTTTACAGGAATAAATAAAAAATCCAAGCAAAATGAGCGAAAACCAATATAACGACTTAGTTCTACTCATAAAGCTTTTTATCGGCTATTTTTCTATTCAAAAATTCTGTTGTTTCCCCAATCCCTATTTCTTTTGCTTTTTTCCAATATGCTAATGCTTTAATCAAATCATTGAGTTGGGCAAAAACATCACCTAAATGTTCTAAAATTACGGCATTTTTATCCCCTCCATTTTGCATGGCTTTTTCTAACCATTCTTTTGCTTGAACATATTTGCCTTGTTTGTACAAAATCCATGCGTAAGTATCTTGATAATTGGCTTGGTCAGGTTCAATTTCGTTGCACAAAGCTGAAAGTTCTTCTGCACGATTAAGTTTATCTTCTCTTAACGAAAGAAAATAGCCGTAATTATTAAGTACATAAATATTTTTAGGTTCAATTTTTAGGGCTTCTTCGTATGCTTTATCCGATTCTTCGTATTTTTTTAACCCATTGTAACCATCACCTAAGCTGGCGTAAAATTGGGCTAGTAATGGTGGATTATCAATTACATAATCTTTTCCAATGTTTAAATATTCAATGGCTTCAGCGAAGTTCTTTTTTTGTAAGTTGGTTGCTCCATAAAAGAAATAGAAAAGTGGTTGGTTGGGAAATAATTCAATCGCAGCTTTACTATCTCTAAGTATAGCTTCATTATCTTGGAGTTCTGATTCTATAAAAATTAACTGACTCCAAATGGCAAATTTTGAATTATCAAATTCTATAGCTTTTAAATAATTCTCTTTAGCTCCTTCTAATTTTTTATCGCGATATAAAAAATCAGCGTAAATAGTATAAGCCTTTGCTTCTGTAGGATGTGTTGCTATTAAAATTTTACATAATTCAAAGGCTTCTTTACTTAAATTGCTATTAGTTTCGGTTGTGGAATAATAAGATAATAGAATTTTCATTTTAGTATCAATCTCTAAATCGGGACTGGCAAAAGCTTTTTTAATAGATTCGGAGGCTTTTTCATTTTCATTTTTACTTTTATAATAATCGTATAAGGATAAATGAGCGTAAGGATTTTGAGGGTCTTTTTCTAGAATTACATTGTAAACTGCAAAAGCTTTCTCAATTAACTCGTTTGCCAAATACAAATCTGCTAACAATACTTGATATTTTAACTCATCGGGAAAGGCATTAATTAGCTTTTGTATTTCATTAGCCGCTTTATCAATATCTCCAAGTTTAACGTATATTTTTTCTTTTTGAATAGAAATTTCTTCACTAATTCCTATTTGTTTTTCTATTGAATTAAAACTTTCTAAAGCTTCTTTATATTTCCCAGAATAGAGTTGCATACCAGCTAAATCAAAATAAAGATCTATATCTCCCCCATGTTTCTCTATCAGTATTTCGTATTGTTTTATGGCTTCATCAGTATTTCCATTTGTTTGTAGCGTATGTGCATATAAAACCCTGTACCAATAATTCTCTGGGTCTATTGTTATCGCTTTTTCAGCATATTCTAAAGAAAGTTTATTTTCTTTAGATTCTTCAAAAATGTGAGCCAATTCATAGTAAGGAGTAGCTTCTTTAGGTGCAATTTGAATGCATTGTAAAAAAAGATTTGCAGCTAACTGATAGTTTCCTAAAATGCGTTCTTTATTAGCGTTAAAAAAGATAAAGCTAAAATTTGTTTGATCTTTTTCGGGGAGTTGTGATAAAGATTTATTGCTAGGTTTGCTTTTTTGAGTAGCAATATTCGATTTTTCTGATGGAGTGCATCCAATAAAAAAAATGATGAATAATGTTAGTATGAGAAATTTAATGTTTATCAATGTTTAGTATATTTCGTTATAATCTCCAACACTTAGTTCTTGCACAATTCCTTTAATGTTTGCATAATTTCCAACCATCGAATTTTTAAAATTTGATGATCGAATTAAGCTATTTGTTTGAATGATAGTGTTCGAAATTATGGAATTTTTTATTACTGTGTTTTCTCCAATAGAAACATGAGGTCCTATGATTGAATTGGTTATTTCTACATTTTTATCAATATAACAAGGTTCAATAATAACGGTATTCTCTTTTTTTAAAGAACTATCTATCAGTTTCTCTTCTTTAATAAACTCTAAAACTCGTTGATTCGTATAAACTGTAGCTTTATAATTACCACAATCTAACCATTCATCAACTTTTCCAGGCACAAATTTAGTGCCTTTTTGTTTCATGTTTTCTAATGCATCTGTTAATTGATATTCACCCCCACCTTTTATATCATTATCAATTAAATATTGCAGCTCATGTTTTAAATAATTGCCATCTTTAAAATAATAAATGCCAATAATGGCTAGGTCAGAAACGTATTCTTTAGGTTTTTCTACAAAATCAGTGATAACATTATCAGCATTCACTTTTACTACACCGAACGCACTTGGGTCATCAATTTTATTTACCCAAATTATTCCTTCAGCATTATTGTCGAGTGTAAAATCGGCTCTAAAAAGAGTGTCTGCAAAAGCAACCACTACTTTTCCTTGTAAACTATCTTTAGCACATAAAATGGCATGTGCTGTTCCTAACGCTTTTTCTTGATAATAAATACTTCCTTTTGCTCCTAAACTTTCAGCAACAGTAATTAAATCTTTTTCTACTTGTGCACCAAAATCGCCAATAATAAACGCTATTTCATCTACTGGTTCTCCACAAACTTTGGTAATATCTTCTACTAATCGTTGAACTATTGACTTTCCAGCAATTGGCAACAATGGTTTTGGTATGGTAAGCGTATGAGGTCTTAATCTAGAACCTCTTCCTGCCATTGGAACTATTATTTTCATATTTCTATCCTAAATCTTTTCCAAAGGAAAGGACTTTTTAAATGTTATACTTACCCAACTAATCAATTCTCCCCCTTGGGGAGTTAGAGGGGATTTTATTTTTTCCCAGTACTTCCAAATCCTCCTGCTCCTCTTTCTGTTTCAGCTAATCCTTCCGCTAAAACCCATTCAGCTTGTTCGTGTTTTGCGATTACCAATTGAGCAATTCGTTCTCCATTTTCAATAACAAATGGTGTGTTGGATAAATTTACTAAAATAACACCAATTTCGCCTCTATAATCAGCATCAATAGTTCCTGGTGTGTTTAGAACCGTAACACCATTTTTAAATGCTAATCCACTTCTAGGACGGACTTGGGCTTCATAACCTATTGGTAATTCAATAAACAACCCTGTTTTTACTAAAGTTCTTTCCAATGGTTTTAAAGTAATTGGCTCTGTTAAATTTGCTCTTAAATCTACTCCTGCTGATGCTAGCGTTCCATATTCTGGTAATGGATGATTGGATTTGTTGACTATTTTTATTTTCATTGAGTTACACGAATAATTTGCAATCAGCTAAATTACCACTTTTTTTGGTCTTTCTAAGCTATAAACTACAGCAAAAAATCCGATTAAAATAAGACTGTGAATTCCATATTTAAATAATCCAGCGGGAAGTGATAAATAAAGGGTGCAAAAATACAATCCAAATGCTAATCCTAGGTACAAGAATAGTTTGGGTAGATTGTATTTTATCGGATAATGTTTTCGGCTTAAAATAAAAGATAAAAACATCATGGAAGTATAACAAATTAAGGTTGCCCAAGCAGAACCTATATACCCATAAATTGGTATCCAAATAAAATTTAATAGGATGGTGATTGCTGCTCCAAATAAGCCAATGTAGGCTCCAAATCTTGTTTTTCCACTTAATTTATACCAAATAGATTGGTTGTAATAAATTCCTAAATTGATGTTGGCAAAAAGTAGAATAGGAACAATTTTTAATCCAGCCCAAAATGCCTCGTTCGGGATAAAATACTTCACAATATCGATGTATAGCATCACTCCTAGGAAGATGGTAGCACAAACAATCACAAAGTAAGTCATTATTTTGGCATAAGTTTCTTTTGCATTTTTTTCTTTTTCTTGTGAAAAGAAAAAAGGCTCTGCGGCATATCTAAACGCTTGAATAAATAAAGTGATGATAATGGAAATTTTATAGCAGGCTCCGTAAATTCCCAATTGTGAAAGCGTTTCTTTTTCTCCCAAAATGTTAAACAACATTCTTTTTAGCATTATTCTGTCAATAGTTTCATTTATGATACCTGAAAGCCCAAAAATCAAAAGAGGAAGAGCGTAGACAAACATTTTTTTAAGGAGAGAAAATTCAAATCCATAACGTGCCTCAAGCATATCTGGTAATAGCAAAATAAATTTCACAATACTGGCAATAAGATTGGATATAAAAACATAACCTACTCCAATTTCTGGATTGTAAAAAGTTTCAATTAACCAATTGGTTTCTCCAGCAATATGTTTTGGAAGGCAGTAGGCTAAAAAAAATAAGTTTAATCCAATGTTGACGATAATATTTGCAAAATTAATGGTAGCAAATTTAATTGGTCTGTTGTCAGCCCTCAATTTTGCTAAAGGAATTGATGAGATGGCATCTAATCCAACAATTAAAGCAAACCAGGTTACAAATTCTGTATTGTTGGGGTATTTTAACCAATTGGCGATGGGTTGGTCGAACAAAAAAGCAGCTCCAATAAACAAAAAAGAAGTAGTAAATAAAGCATAAATAACAGTGGAATAAACTTTTTTAGACTCATGTTCTTCGAGGGTTGAAAACCTAAAAAATGCAGTTTCCATTCCGTAAGTAAGCAGCACTACTAAAAAAGCAACGTAAGAATACATTTCGGTAATAATACCATATTGGTCGGTGGTGAAATGTGCAATTCCTAAATAAACTGGAACCAAAAACCAGTTGAGTAATCTACCCACAATGCTAGTCAATCCATAAATGGCAGTTTGTCCAGCTAATTTTTTTAATGGGGTACTCATAATAGGTTCAAGATTTGAGGTTCAAGGTTTGAGGTTTTGTTCAGTTTTAACTTTGAACTCGAAACTAGTTAAAATTTGGTTTACGTTTTTCTAAAAAAGCTGTTGTTCCTTCTTTAAAATCTTCGGTTTCAAAACATTTTCCGAATTCTTCAATTTCTGTCTCATAACCATTTATTCCATCTTTAAAACCTGCATTTATTGCTCTTATTGCACTCGCTATTGCAAATGGTGAATTTTTAACAATTTTTAATGCGATTTTTTTACAAGCTGCTAGTAAATCTTCTTGTGTTGTTACATAATTGACCAAACCATAAGTAAGTGCTTCTTCGGCAGTAATCATTTTAGCACACAATACCATTTCCATTGCTCTTCCTTTACCAACCAATTGTGCTAACCGTTGTGTGCCTCCATATCCAGGAATTACTCCTAAAGTAACTTCAGGTAAACCTAATTTTGCATTATCAGAAGCTAATCTAAAATGACAACTCATTGCCAATTCTAATCCGCCACCTAAAGCAAAACCGTTTACTGCTCCTATAACTGGTTTTCGGAGATTTTCGACAATATTAAATAATGTTCCATGACCCATTGCACTTAATTTTTTGCCTTGTTCACTATTAAACTGATAAAATTCTTTTATATCTGCACCAGCAATAAAAGCTTTTGTTCCAGAACCAGTAACGATAATTGCTCTCACATTACTATCAGATTCTAATGATTTAAAAGCATTACTTAATTCTGCAATTGTTGTTGTATTTAATGCGTTTAATTGATCAGGGCGATTAATGGTTAACACTGCAATGTTTTCAGCTATTTCAACTAAGATATTATTGTATTCCATAGATTTAAAATTTATTCTTCAACAAATATATATTTTAGAAAGGTGAAGGAATCACAAATTAGGAATAGTTCTAAACTTTTAGTGTTGAAAACTGAAATTGGGTAAAATGAATCTTTAATACTCCAACAATTCGTTTAAATATATTTTTAATTGAGCTACTTCTTCTTTGGAGATGTTCCCTGTTTTTTTAACCAATCGTTCTTTTGCAATAGACCGAATATGAAAAGTTAATATTTCTGATGCTTTCGTTAATTTATTGTCCTTATTTGGTTGAAGAATAATGTTCCCTTTATAGTTTTTAATTTTACTTGTTAGCGGACAACAAATTACGATAGGAAGGTATTTATTCATTAAATTTCCACTAATGATAAGTACAGGTCTAAACCCTGCTTGTTCGCTTCCTTTTGTTGGACTTAAATTAGCATACCAAATTTCTCCTTGCAACATAGTGTTTACTAATTAGCATCATTAACTTGAGTTAAATAATCCTCCATACCTTCTTCCGCAATCGAAAGTGTATCATCATCTTCAGTCATTTTCTTAAACGACTTTATATAAGCTGCTTTGTTTAAGTGTTCTAAATAAATTGATAAGGCTTTTTCTATTATTTTGTTTTTAGGTATAGCCAATTCTTTTGCTTTTTTATTTAACAATTGCAACAGATTATCAGGAAGTGTACTAGTGAATGTTGTCATATTTTTTTATATAAATAATAGATAACAAAAATATGAAATGTATTTGTAAAATACAAATAAAATATTTTGCATGGAAAATACATTTCAGGTTTTTAAAACCCACCTTAAATATCTGCTCTTAGTGTAAAAATTAAATTTCTTCCAGCACCACTAACTCCAGAAGCAAAAGGACGATAATGTACATCGAGCATGTTTTCGAATGCAGCCTGTATGGAGAAGGATTTACTTAATTTCATTTCGGCTCTTAAGTTAAAAGTTTGCCAAGCTGGCGTACCGTCAATTGTAGCATCATTTTCATTGTCTTCGCCAGTTGGAGAATAATCAGAGATTAATTTCCAAGCTTGATATTTTACATAAACTGCAATTGTTAATGGTTCAGAATGTACTATTAAATCGGTTCTTCCATAAATTGGAGGAATGTGAGCTAAAGGAACATTCTCACTTACATTGGTGCCAATAGTGTAATTTAATGAACTTTTAAGACTAAACTCCTTACTTAATATAACCTGAAGATTAAAAGATGCACCATAAACAACAGCTTCTTCGGTATTTACATTGGCTTGAATTTTTAATAAATCTCCATCATAAGTTAAAGAATCAATTCCATTTAAGGTAAAATAATCTCTCACAATTGCATTTTTTAAAATGGTGTAAAAACCAACGGCATTTAGTATCAGTGCATTGTCGCCATAAGTTCTAGTAATTCCTAACTCGCCATTGTAAGCATATTCTGGCTGTATTTGGTTGTTTGGAATCATGATGTAATCATCTTTTGAAAAAACTTTTCCCACATCATCCACATTTGGGTTTCTAAAAGCAGTAGAAATTGCCAGTTGAAAATTCCATTTTTTGTTGGGATGAAACACAAATCCTGCATTCCCAGTTAATGCACCATTGTTGTTGTTGATTTCTGAAAAAGGAAGTTTGACAAAAGTTGTATCGGCGAAAGAAGCAGTTAAGTTGGTAAAGCTATACCTCGCACCTAAACTGTAAGTAGCTTTTTTAGTAAAGTTGTTGGTAAAACTCAAATAGGCAGAAGAGCTGGTTAAGTTGCTGCCATTATCTGGATAACGAGTTGCAGCGGTAGTTTGTTCAAGTGTAATAATGTCTTCAGAAAAAGCAGAAGAAAACACCGTATTGTGAATGGCTTCAAAACCATAATACCATTGAGATTTATTGTTATTTTCTTTTATAAAATCGATGTTGATTCCTATTACATTAATATCTTCGTTATTGGTGGTTTTGGTATCACTTCCAAATTTTCTTGATATTCTATCTTCATCAATTTTTTGAAAATGAGTGAGTACTTCTAGTTTACTAAACCAATTGTTTTCTGATTTTATTTTTACAGCTAAAGAAGTTAATAACCTGTTTTGTGGGCCGTAGTACCATTCTGCCCATTTAAATTCTCCATTATCTTTTAATTGTGAAAGTTGGTCGTATCGAGGAATATCGGAAGATGTAGAATAGTGTGTATTTAAAGTCAAGAAAACTTTTTCGGAAAATTTAAAGCTAATTTTTTCTAAAACATCAGTTTGACTATAACCAGTTCCAGCTTGTTTATACACATCTTTTTTACGAATCATGGTGTCTTTGTTGTTACTTCTGTCGGTATAATATTTTAAAATTCCAAAATTTGGATATTTTTCATCAGCTACTTCACCCATTCTTAAATCTTCAAAATCACTAAAAGTTACGCTGGTTATAGCGGCAATTTTTTTAGCACCAAGATTAAAATCAAAATGAACTGTTTTTTCTTGATTAGCAGTTGCGTAACGAGCATAAGCATTTGCGTTATTGTTATTAATGGTGTCGCCTTCTTTTTTAAACTGAGGACTTTTAGTTTCGTAATGAACTACTCCTCCAATGGCATCACTTCCGTAGATTACTGAGTTGGGTCCATAAATGATGCTTGTTTTTTCTAGTATGGAATTATCAATAGTTATTGCATTTTGCAAATGACCGCTTCTGTAAATGGCATTGTTCATTCTTACACCATCCACAACCAACAATACTCTATTGGCTTCAAACCCTCTAATTACTGGGCTTCCACCACCCATTTGGCTTTTTTGAATATATACTCCACCGCTTAATTCTAACAAGTCGGCAGCAGTTGAAGGATTGTTAAATTGAACGGTTTTTGATTCAATATAATCAATTTTTGAAGTGATTTCTAATGCTTTTTCCTTGTTTTTTTCTGCAATAATGTCAATGGAAGGAATATTGATGGCTTGTTGTTTTAAGTAAATGGTATTTCCAATATTCAACTTAGGAATCATAAAAGTTGCATAGCTGGGATGTGTAAAAATTAAGGTGTCTTTTTTTGAGAATTCAGTTATATCAACATTTCCTAAGGAATCTGATAAAGCTGTAATTGTTTGGCTTTTATTGTAAATATAAACTTGTGAAATCCCTTTTCTAGTTTCTTTATTGGAGATGTTAATTTTTTGAGCAAAACAAGTAAAGGAGAATGTTATAAAAATAAGAAAACTGAGTAGTTTCATCGTTGCTTTTAAACTCATATTTTGTTGAACGCATATCAATTTAGAATCTCCTCTAAAATGGTTACCGTTTTTAAGTTGTCAAAGTTACTTAAATGTAGGTTATAATAATCTAAAAAATTAGTCAATAACAATTTCCGCTGCAAAGCATCAATCTTTAAATTTATGCTAGTATCAAAACTAGTTTGTAAAATAGTTAAAAAAAGGAATGAAATTGGGGGTGAAATATGTGGTTGATGAAGTGGTTGGTGATTTACAAAACAGCCATCTTGTAAAGCAAAGTGAAGATTTGCGTTTGAACTAAGATTGCTCGTTTGAGGAAAAAAACCTAATTTTTTGCAAAATTGTGCTAAAAATACAAGGTGAAAATTGGAGTAATTCGTGTCCTGTAAATCTAAAAATTGAAAAGCGTGATAAAGGAAATCAAATAATTTAACATTGGATTCTTCTTCTTTTATTGATTTATAGAGTATTTCGGCAATAAAAAAGGCAATAGTAGATTTATTAATGTTAAAAGGAATGGTAGCATAAGGGATAGTTAATCGGATGTCTTTAACCTGTTGCAGTCCTTTTTTTTCTTTGTAGAAAAAATTAATTTCGACCAAGGAAAGGGACTGTAAATAAACTGCTTTGTTTTTCGATTTAGCATTTCTAACGCCATTCAATATAAAGGAAAGTAAGCCAAATTTTTCGGTATATATTTTAGCGATTACACTTTTTTCGGCGTATTTAAAATGATGAATAACAATACCTTTTGTAGTGTAAAGCATTAATGAATAAAGAGAATTTTTGCAGCAGCTTTTTTATCACCTTCAGGGCTACCATTAAAAACCATATAAACTCCTGTTTGCACTTTGTTGCCGTTAAAATCTTTACCGTCCCAAATGGCTTGTCCGCCTAGTGATTTTGTTTGGTAAACAATGTTCCCACTAATATCGGTAATTCTAACATCGGTATCTTTTACCAAACCTCTAATAGCAATAGTTCCAGTAAAATCTGGTTTAACTGGATTGGGGTAAACAAAAATGTTATTAAAATCTTCATTGGCTTCTGTAGCTGTTCCTTTGTAAGAGATTAATCCCTTTTCTGTTCCAAAATAAACTTCACCTGTTTTTTGATTGATGATGATGCTAAAAATTGCATCAGAGAATAGTGGACTATTTTTAGTGGTAAAATGTTCAATTTCCTCTGTACCATCTTCACTCATTAAGAATACTCCAGAGTTTTGTGTTCCAATCCATTTACGATTAGCACCATCAATTGCAATTGCGGTTACCGTTTCTGTTTCTAATAAGATTTGTGTTTGACCATCTTGTTGAATAAATATTTGTTCAGCTGTAATATCTTCATCAAAAACAGCAGAAGGATTATAATAAACACCAATACCTTCATTGGTGCCAACCCAAATTTCACCAGTTAAATCCTCTTTTATGCAATAGATTCTAGTGCCTGGAATGTTAGCGTTTAAAACCTCTCGATCATCATTAGTATTACTTATTGTACTATTGTCATCAAAAACCCAAATCTTATTTATTTTAGGTTCTACTATCCATTTATAATTATTTTTATCGATGATTATGTTAGTAAATACATTGGTAGCATTTAAAATTCCAGGAAATGAAAAGCTATACCAACTATTATCAGGAGTTTTAACTGCAAGTTGATTATTAGTAAAAGAATTAGAAATCCATAAATTTTTATCCGCATCAAATGCTAAAGCTCCTATTTTTGTTGTACCAAAATAGGTACTATCTAATATTGAGTTTTGAGCATTAAATAAATTAGTAATGATACCGTTATTAAATTCAAAAAGTCCATCATCCCAAGTTCCAACAAAAACCTGATTTTTGTTGCTTGGATTTATGGCAATGGAAACCGCATCATGAGCAGCAATATTTTCGCTGTTGTATATTTTTTCTGGAGCATTTGCCCACGAGTCAGCTATTCTATGATTAATTAAGTTAATGGAATTATTGTTTGGAGCAAAAGTTCCTCCATCATAGCTTCCTGATACAACCCATAAATCATTATCAACAAAATCCATATTAAAAACATTTGTTGATGAAGGTCCATCTGGGACAATAAATTCCGAACCTGAATATTCGTGATGTACCAATCCTAACTTGTTATCGGCAACCCATCTTTTCGCTTCATTGTCTGTAATCAATTCTTTAGGGTTCGCACTGATGGTAGTGTTATAAGAATCTATGTATAAGGAAGAATTAAGGTTTGTGTCGTAACCAGAAATAGCGTTAGGCAAAATTATTATCAGCGTATTATCATTGGTTACCGACATATTAATTACTTTAATTCCATTGGGTAAAAATTTTTGCCAAATCCCAGCATCATTATAAAAAATGGTGTCACCATCCCAATTTGGAAGACTAGAAGAAGTAAAAATCCGACTAGAAAATGAAACGATATTACGATAATCTAATGTTCCTAAATCTGTTAGAATGGACCATTCATTAAAGTCAATTAAATTTATGCTATTTTTATTAGCAAAATAAACTCCTTGATTGGTAGCAGCATAAATATAGTTGTTATCCATTGTTACAGCATTGGTAACCATATAACTGCCTAAAGGACCAAATAAATAAGTTTCAACAATTTCAAGTTTATCGGTATCTAATACAACAATTCCAAATCCAGTGGATAAATAAGCAAGTTTACCTTGCAAGTAAATGTGATTAATAGCTTTACTGCCTATAACATTACTATTTTTGATATAAGAAAGATTGGTGATGGATTTATCGATGTCAATAATATCTAGGTTGCCATTGGTATAAGCTACAATAACTTTATTGTTGTAACTATTAAACATAATTTTACTTAAACCAATATCGGATAAACCGTTAACTAAGTTAAGTCTTTCGATAGAAAAATCGGTTTTATCGTACATAAAAAGGGCTGAATTAGTAGCACAATAAACAATATTGTTTCCATAACTAACAGAAACAGCATCAGTATAAGGTAAATGATCTCGCCAATCTCCTATTGGAATTTCTTGTGAAAATCCCTTCAAAGAGTAACACAATAGAAAAACGACAACAATATAATAGGTTCTTTTATAAAACATTACTCTTTAACTATTCTTGTTAAAATTTATTGTGCAAAAATAGTTTATATTTGCGAAATAGTAATGGCCTCGTAGTTCAACTGGATAGAATATCAGATTTCGGCTCTGATGGTTGGGGGTTCGAATCCCTTCGAGGTCACTTTTTTAAAGATACTTAAGTCTGTAATTAGCGATAAATTACCTTCTTTTTTTCTATTTCAACCCATTGAATTGAAATATCATCAATAATACCTATACTTGAGCTTGCACGAAATCTTATTTCACTAACAACTTCGTTCTGTAAGCCACTATTAAAGTTTCTTATCATAGGATTAACCCAAATTCCGTTTTCAGCAATAGAGGGAATGAAACGATAAGTTAGAACAGTACTATTTGTAAGTTTATAATCAATATAATATTCATAATCTTTATACAAAAATTGTAAAATTCTCCCATAAATATTTTTATGAATATAAACTTTAACCTTAGATAAACCATTAGAATTTTTAGGACATTTGTACCAAGTATCCCACGTGATAATTTGTGTTGAATCGAATATAGGGAGCTTATAATTAGGGGTGCTATTTTTTTTAAATAAAGTAAATTTTTCATTTATTTTATAAATATCATAATTATTGAATAGTTGAATATTAGTAAGAGGTTCAACATTTAATAAAAATCGATAATCAATCGAACCGAGATAACCGCCAGAAGTGTCTTTTTTGGAGTGAAATAAAATAAATTCAGGTCCTTTTTCGTGAGAAAAACTATTGCATCCTCTTTGATCGCTCCAACCACAAATACCAATAGATTGAAAAGTTTTTCTAGGTTGCCAGTTTAAATTATTTGCAACGATATATGAAAAATCCCAAGGGTATATATCAATACTATTGTTGCCAATTTCTTCTCTAATATCAACAGGCAAATGATTTATTTTTACATTGTCAATCGATATTTGATGTACTGACTTTACGAAAGAATCATATGATAACACTATAGTCTTGAAGTTTTTAACACCAAATAAGTCTATCTTAAACTTGTTGTTATTAGTATTCATTAGAGTTAGGTTAAAAAACAAAGCAGTTATACTAACTACTGGAATTAGGTAATATCGTTTTTTATTGAAAGAACTTGTTAAAATAAGAAACCCCCATAATAAGATTATCGTTTCTATCATTTGAGTGTAATAGTTAAATTCTTCTCTTACCATTCCATACTTCCAAGAAAAAAAGAATACTGGAAATAATATTAAAAAATACTTCCAATCTTTTTTATTAATGAAGAAAGGTATGCTAATCACTGAAAGTATGAAAATACTTAGCCATAACCAGTTATTATCTGGAAACAATGCTAAGGAAGATGAATACCCACTTGATAAATGAAAGGCTACTGACAGATATTCAAAAACATAAAATAAATTTCCTGATATAATTATTGTAATGACAATTGTAAGAAGTATAGTAATTGTAGCTAATAGCAAAATTCTCTTATAAAGAGTTTTCTGAACTATTAAAACTATCCACAACATAAAAAGTACAGACAAACAATTAATTCCTATATATGGTTTAATGTATAATCCTACGAAACTAAACAATACAGCTAGAGAATAATGAACTAGATTTTTTTTGTTCAGATAATTAATACAGAAAATAATAGTTAGACCTATTATTATTGAATCTACTTTAAGAAAGTAGGATAAAACCAAAACTAATAAGTAACCGAAAATTTCCAGACGTACCTTACCTATTAATAGCAATAAGTACAAGAATAGAAATTTAGTAAAGCTGAAGAATAATAAAGCAATTAAAAAATTATTTCCTAAAACAACAGGAACTTTCAAAAATGCGAGAGGACCATAAGCGTAATTAATGTTTAATAATGTTTCGTAATCATTAATAAATAGATAATTATAAGCCCACCTAAATGGAGCATCTAAACCAGTGTTAAAATCAGGATTAAAATTTGGGAAGGAAAAAATAAAAACTATACAAATAAAAAGAAAGTCAATAAAAACAGTTTTGTTATTTTTTATTGTTTTAATTAATTTCACTTAGTTAGTTCATTAGTTCATTACAGCCATAATTCCTGGCAATTCTTTTCCCTCTAAATACTCTAACATTGCACCTCCGCCAGTGCTTACATGGCTTACTTGTTCTGCTAAATTAAATTTATTAATGGCTGCAACAGAATCTCCTCCTCCAACCAAAGAGAAAGCTCCTTTTTTGGTAGCAGCAACAATTGCTTCAGCTATTTTTAATGTTCCGTTTTCAAAATTTTTCATTTCAAATACTCCTACAGGTCCGTTCCACAAAATAGTTTTAGAATTTAAAATACATTTCGAAAAATCTTGTATTGCTTTTTCTCCTATATCCATTCCCATCCAACCATCTGGAATACTATTAGTTGCACAAACTTGCTGCTCAGCATCGTTATTAAAATCATTGGCAACAACAGAATCTTGTGGAAGCAAAAGAGCAACATTTTTTGCTTTGGCTTTCGCTAAAATTTCTTTGGCAGTTTCAATAAAATCATTTTCCACCAATGAACTTCCAATTTTTCCTCCTTGGGCTTTAATAAAAGTATAAGCCATTCCACCACCAATAATTAAATTATCTACTTTATTTAACAAGTTTTCGATGATGATAATTTTGCTAGAAACTTTTGCTCCTCCAACAATTGCGGTAACTGGTTTTTTGCTATCGTTTAGCACTTTGGCAACACTTTTAATTTCTTTCTCGATTAAATAACCAAACATTTTATCATTGGGAAAAAATTGAGCAACGATAGTTGTAGAAGCATGAGCTCGATGGGCAGTTCCGAAAGCATCATTCACATAAACATCACCATAAGTTGATAATTTTTCAGAAAAGGAAAGATCTCCTTTGGTCTCTTGATTATAAAATCGTAAGTTTTCTAACAACAAAATTTCACCAGCTTTAAGATTGGCAACCATTTTGGCAGTTTTTTCCCCCATACAATCGGGAGCAAACAAAATTTTGTGATTGGTAATTTCTGCCACCTTTTTTACAATGTGTTTTAGTGAAAATTTTTCCTCAGAACCATTTTTCGGTCTTCCTAAATGCGACATTAAAATGACAGCACCGCCATCTTTCAACACTTTTTTAATGGTTGGAACAGCAGCAACAATTCTTGTGTCGTCTGTTACCTTAAAATCAGCATCCAAAGGAACATTAAAATCTACTCTAATGAGTGCTTTTTTACCCGAGAAATTGTAATTATCTATTGTCTTCATTGTAAAATAATTTAGACACCAAAAGTAAAATTTATTGTTAAAAATAAATAGTCATAAGCAATAATAATTACCTTTGAAAACGATGCAATTTAA
Organism: Flavobacteriales bacterium CG_4_9_14_3_um_filter_32_8; assembly: GCA_002790175.1. Lineage (GTDB taxonomy): Bacteria > Bacteroidota > Bacteroidia > Flavobacteriales_E > Vicingaceae. The sequence goes on along the minus strand of PFUQ01000164.1, from coordinate 1,799 downwards.
AGATGTTATAGGACATGAAAGTGTCAAAGAAAGACTAATCAAAACTGTTAAAGAAGGCAGAATTAGTCATGCCCAATTATTTTTAGGGAAAGAAGGTTCTGGAAATTTGTCATTGGCAATAGCTTATGCCCAATACATCTCTTGTCAAAATAAATCTGATACAGATTCGTGTGGCGAATGTGCTTCTTGTATTAAGTTCCAAAAATTAATTCATCCCGATTTACATTTTGTTTTTCCAGTGGCGACCAATGATGAAGTAAAAGATAAACCAATAAGTGCGAATTTTTTAGTTCAATGGAGGGAAGCAGTTTTACAAGAACCTTATTTATCCATAGCCAATTGGCAAGAAAAAATTGAGACAGGCAACAAACAATTGTTGATTTCGAAAAATGAAAGTGAGTCAATATTAAAAATACTGAGTTTAAAGACTTACGAAGCTGAATACAAAACGATGATTATTTGGTATCCTGAAAAATTTAACATCGCCTCAGCCAACAAATTATTAAAAATTATTGAAGAACCACCTAGTAAAACACTTTTTATATTAGTCGCTCATGATGTTTCTCAACTAATTTCTACTATCCTTTCTCGAACACAATTGGTAAAAATTGGCATTGTTGATGAAACCATTTTAAAAAATGAATTGATAAAAAAGTATGCGTTGGAAGATTCTTTGGCACAAAATATTGCTCGATTATCGGATGGAAATTTTATTCAAGCCAAAAAAATTATTGAACAATCGGAACAAGAAGAATTGTTTTTTTCCTTATTTACCAATTGGATGAGAGCAGCTTTTAAAGGAGATGTGCCTTCTTTAATTACATGGACAGACGAAATTGCAAAAACTACTTTTGGAAGAGAAAAACAAAAACAGTTTTTAACTTATTGCTTGCACCTTGTTCGAGAAAGTTTAATTAAGAATTTTGGCAAACCCGATTTGGGAAGAACAGCCAACAACGAAAAAGGATTTTTAGCCAACTTTGCTCCTTTTATACATGGTGCAAATTGTATGGAGATTATTAACTTGCTAAATGATGCTTCTTACCACATTGAGCGAAATGCCAACCCAAAAATTTTGTTTTTAGATGTTTCTTTAAAATTAACAAAATTGCTTCGGGTGGAAGCTCCTAGTGAAGTGGGGTAATAAACAAGCTCAAATTTTTAAAGTGAATAACGAGCATTTTTCAACTTCTTTAAAATTCATCAATTAACAGTTAATTTTTCCTATTTAGAAATAGTATATTTGTTGATTAAGAAAATAATAAGTTTAACCATTCGAAGTTTCTCTTGTAGAAACCGACAAAATATATAAAAATAAATGGGGTGTAGTGGATGTAGTTCTGCAAGAGGGTGTAGCAGCTTGTCGCCAGGGTGTAATAGTAAAACGGGCAGTTGCAACAAATTAAATGTTTTTGATTGGCTCAGCGATATTGAGTTGCCTCATGGTCAACAGCCGTTTGATTGTGTGGAAATTCGATTTAAAAACAGCAGAAAAGAATTTTACAGAAATACCGAGGGATTTACCTTAAACATTGGCGATGTTGTTGCTGTTGAAGCTTCACCAGGACACGATATTGGGACCATTTCTTTGACTGGAGAATTGGTAAAAAAACAAATGAGAACTCAAAAAGTGGCTTTTGACTCAGAGGAAATAAAAAAAATATATCGACTAGCAAAAAAAACAGATATCGAAAAATGGATTGAGGCTCAACAATTGGAAATCGATACCATGTACAAAGCAAGAACAATTGCTATTGAACTGGGCTTGGAAATGAAAATTAGTGATGTGGAGTATCAAG
>PFUQ01000220.1 GCA_002790175.1 Flavobacteriales bacterium CG_4_9_14_3_um_filter_32_8 | reverse complement strand
GAGCATATCAGGTTAGCTTTAATGGTGGAAACGGAAATTACAGCTTTGGAACAGATATTTCATTAACAAAATTTTCTTCAAATGGAACTTCACTACTGTATTCAACTTATTTGGGCGGTTCAGGAAACGAATCACCACACAGTTTAATTGTGAACAACAACAACGAATTATTGGTAATGGGAACAACCGCCTCTGCTAACTTCCCAATGTCTGCAACGGCTTACGACAATACTTTTAATGGAGGAACAAATTATACATTTAGTATCCCCAATTATATTGGAGGTTCTGATATTGTAATTTCAAAATTTAGCACCAATGGAGCTTTATTATTAGCTTCAACTTTTATGGGAGGTTCTGGAAATGATGGATTAAACTTAGGTCCTGTTTTATTGTACAATTATGCTGATGAATTTAGAGGAGAAATAGTGGTCGATACCAGCGATAATGTATATGTTGCCAGTTCTACATTTTCTACTAATTTTCCAGTGACTCCTGGAGCATTTCAGCCTGCTTTATCTGGAGGTCAAGATGGTTGTGCTTTTAAATTATCGCCCGATTTAAGTTCTTTAATATGGAGTTCTTACTTAGGAGGAACAAATGCGGATGCTGCGTTCTCCGTTCAATTTAGCACCTTAGGAGATGTCTTGGTAACTGGAGGAACAGAAAGTCCCAATTTTCCAGTTACCGTTGGAGCTCTTCAAACTATTTATCAAGGAGTTGCAGATGGTTGGGTGACAAAAATAAATAATACAGGAACTACTATTTTAGCGAGTACTTTTATAGGAACTTCCGATTATGACCAAACTTTTTTTGTACAACTCGATACGGCTAACAACGTATATGTTGTTGGACAAACAGAAGGAACTTATCCAATTACTCCAGTATCGGTTTATAATGTTCCGAATAGTGGGCAGTTTTTGCATAAATTAAGCCCAGATTTATCGGCAACGCTATTTTCTACAACCTTTGGTAGAGGCTCTGGTAATGTGGACATTACCCTTTCGGCATTTTTAGTAAATGAATGTAATTATATATTTATTTCTGGTTGGGGAGGAGCAATTAATAGTAGTAATGGAGGTCCTCCTTTTAGCACTACTACAGGATTGCCAATTACTGCCAACGCACTTCAAGCTACAACAGATGGAAGTGATTATTACTTAATGTTGTTAGATGAAGATGCTGCTTCCTTAATGTACGCTACTTTTTTTGGAGGAACTACCAGTCTCGATCATGTGGATGGAGGTACCAGTCGGTTTGATAAAAAAGGAATTGTTTATCAAGCGGTTTGTGCTTCTTGTTATGGTTCAACTTCAGATTTCCCCACAACACCAGGAGCATGGTCGAATACCGATAATGGACCCAACTGTAACTTAGGTGTTTTTAAAATAGATTTATCAGTGTTAACTGCTGGTGCTGATGTTTATGCTACTCCATTTCATTGTTTGGGCGATACGGTACATTTTCAAAACCTAAGCAATGGAGGGATAACTTATTATTGGGCTTTTGATGATGGAGATACCTCCATTATTTTTGAACCTTATCATGTTTATGATTCTTTAGGAACGTACCATGTGATGTTGGTTTCATTAGATTCGGTTTCCTGTTTAAAAAGAGATACCGATTATGTTGATGTTTACATTAGTGGCCCACCTATCATCAACGTTACACCAATAAATGGGGTGTGTAGAGGAGATAGTATTCAGTTAACTGCTTCTGGAGGCTTAATTTATAGTTGGACGCCCAATTATAATATCTTAGACAGCAACACAGCTACTCCAACAGTTTGGCCAGATACCACAACAACCTATACTGTGGTTACAACAGATAGTTGTGGCATGGATACCACACAATTAGTCGTCATGGTTTTTACCAAAAACATAGGAATAATGCCCGATACCATGATTTGTTTAGGACAAAGTGTGCAAATTTATGCAACAGGAGGAACGAGTTATGTTTGGTCGCCAGCAGCAACATTAAATGACCCATTTATTGTAAATCCTATGGCTACACCTTTGGCAACTACTATTTACCAAGTAGCAATTACAGATTCCAATAATTGTGTTTGGGATACGTTAATGGAAGTTGCCGTTGATAGTACTTTTCCAATTGCTTTAGGTTCTGTACCCGACACTATTTGTTTAGGTGATACTGTACAGATTTATGCCTCTGGAGGTTCAACTTACAGTTGGACACCATCCAATACTTTAACCAATCCCAACGATTCCATGACAATTGCTTCACCTACACAATCTACTAATTATGTGGTGGAAGTTGCCAACGCTTGCGGAGTGGATTATGATACCGTAGAAGTGTATGTTCATATCGTTAACGCCAACATTGTCAACGATACTATTGTCTGTATAGGTGATGTGGCAAATTTATGGGCAACAGGTGGAGTTGCTTATTATTGGTATTCTTCAACAGGAGGTTATGGAGCAAGTAACAGCATTAATCCCATCATTACTGAGCCAACCACTTTTAATGTTGAGGTAACTGATTCGTTAAATTGTACAACAACTCTTTCGGTTTTTGTGGATACCTTAATTAATCCTATTGTAGAATTAGGAAGTGATATTAAAACCAATTGGGGAAATGTGGTTACTTTAAATCCGATAACCAACGGAGTTAATTTTTGGTGGACTCCTTCAACTGGATTAAGTTGCACAACGTGTCCTAATCCAATGGTTAATGCACAAGAATCAACTACTTATTACTTAACAGTACAAGGAGCAAACGGTTGTTATAGTTATGATGCCATTACAGTAATGTATGACGGTTCTATTTATGCTCCTAATTCCTTTTCACCAGATGGTGATGGAGTGAATGATTTATTTTATGTGTATGGTAAAGATATTGTTGAGTTTGAACTATCTATTTTTGATCGGTGGGGAGAAAAATTATTTTACTCCACTAATATGGAAATGGGTTGGAATGGCACTTACAAAGGAACACTGGCAAAAACAGAAACCTACGTTTGGAAAGTAAAATACAGAGATATTTTGGGCGACCCCGGAACGATGTTCGGAACGGTTACTTTGATAAGGTAATTAATGGATAATGATTAACTTGCCTGTAAAAGTTTTTTTGGAATTTAGGAGTTGAAAAAAATATATCCCAGATGGATACTTGCTAATATCCACTTGATTGAATGTAGAAGACATGGAACTATTTATTAATTCTTTGCCATCAATGTTGTAAAGCTTAACACAACTATTTACTAAATACAAGTCATCGTTAATTTCAATGGTAAGTAGATTATTTGCAGGATTGGGATAAACCATTACCTCATTTTGGGCTATAACCTCTTCTTCCTCCACCCCAACATTACAATTAACCACCTCACAACCCATGCTATCTAATTTTACTACCCACAAACGCTTAAAATTACTTGGAGTACTCTGATCAGTTAAATCACCACATACAATAAATCCTTTATCGAAAGTTTCGTGCACATCCCAAAAATAGTGCTGGTTAGTTGCTCCGTATTTACTAAAATCCCTTTCCCACAATTTTGTGCCATTGCTGCTGTACTTAGCTAATAAAGCCAAAGTACCGCTACCAGGATTTGAAGTACGATCCACATCTCCTACTAAAACAATAGCTCCGGAATTAAGGATAATGGGAGTACTATTAAATCCTTCATCGTAAGTACTCTGGTCAGTTCCTGCTGTATCTGCCCAAATTACATTTCCATTTTGTCCGTCTATTTTGGCTAAATAGGTTTGTGAGTTTAATCCATTTCCAAAATCTACGGTAATGCCTCCTGCCAGTATGTATTCATTAGCACCATATTTTTTAATATAAGCACTATACCAATCCGGATAGGGGCTCCCATAAATTGTTACCCATTGTACGATACCCAAACTATCTGTTCTTAAAACAAATATGTCAGCCGAACTATTATAGTTTAATCCACCCGAAATAATATAACCACCATCATTAGTGGTATCTACACTACTTGCAAGGCTGTATAAACCAACAGTGTATATTTTATGCCATTCTTCCACCCCATTGCTATCTACTTTTAATAAAAAAGATTTTCCGGCATTTCCGGCACCCCATCCAGAAGTCCAGCCAGTTATAATAAATCCTTTAGTTTTAGTTTGTTTTATATCGTATGCCCACGTTTTTTTTCCAGCATCGCCAAAAAGAAGATCCCACAACACATTGCCATTGGCATCAATTTTAAATAAATTAATTTGCACGCTATCCGACGATTGTGGAGAATACACACCACCAAGTACAAAATTGGTGTCTCCAATATTCACATAATCACCTAAGGTTGGTCCTTGTGCAAGTATGCGGTTACGGTAAAATTTTGACCACAGCGTATCTCCATTAACATTCAATCGAAGAAATCGGAGATAATTTTGATAACCAAGCATTGGAATAGATCCAACAATTAAATAACCGGAAGTATCGGAAAATTCATGCACGAATGCACCAAGATCCCACGCACTGCTGTCATTGGTAAACTCTTTATTAAAATATACCTGAGCAGTACAATTATTGGTTATCAATTGTAAATTAGTAATGAGTAAGGCAGCAGATATGAAAGTTTGTATCTTCATGGTAACTACTTCATTCGGATTAGTTTATTCGTTTTTACCAACTCATTATTAATCAATAAACTATAAAAGAATATTCCGTAACCCAATTGGTTACCTTCTACTTCTAAAAGGTTGTTTTCTTTTGTTAGGGTAAATCGCAACAACTCTTTGCCTAATACATCGGTTATCACTAGTTGTCCTGTGGTATTTTTAGGCAATGTTACTTCTATAACCGTATTTTCATTAAATGGATTAGGATAGTTGATTAATTGATAATTACTTACTACTGTTGACTGGTTGACTGTTTCCGGTAGCATTAACTTTGCTCCACTATTGGCGATAATTGGTTCGGCAAACCTGTTGACATATTCATTTAAAAATACACGCAAAGTATTTTGGGCATTAATGGCAATAGCTCCATTGGTGCTGCATAAATTTCTCATGTTTTGTTCGGCACTGGTTGTTAACCCATCAAAACTACCCGTTTGGACAATTCTGTTTTTTACGTTATCAAAAAAGTCACACACTTTTTCAATTTTTTCTGCTTCCATACTATTAACATCTTCTGCTCTTAGAGTGTCGGCTTCATTCCGTAGTTCACTAATTAATGAAGTTGCCTGTTGCTGGTCGTCTGCTATTACTAATCTTAGTAAATCTGCCTTATCTTGGTTAGTACCACCATCGGTTAATCTATTTTTTACATCACCAAATTGTTGAGCATCTAAACTTTGACGGATGTATTCGTTTTTTAACTGTAAGGCTTCTGAGGTTAAATAACTAATGTCGTTTTCTAGCAACATTCGTTCTGAAATTCCGGTTTGTATAACATCAATTTGATTTTTTATGCCACTGGGTAAATTCATGCCCTCCAATATTCCCATTACTTTATTAGTTACTGGTGAATTGGCTTCCACTACTTGTTTTACATTCCCTGGCGGAACGCCTGTAGTATTCAAATAAGTTATCAGCACTTTATCGGTTAAATAAGGAGAAGCAGCCAGTAAGGCATTTTTAGTAATGCCATTGGAAGCAGTAGCAATAGTTGTTAATAATTCAGTGGTGTTGCCTCCATCAAAGTTGAGTGTTAATGCTGCAATTTCATTTTTAATAATCCCTAAAATAGCGATAATTTGAGTTGGATTTAAAGGATTGGTGATATAGGATTCACACAAATTTGTTGTAGTTGAAATACATGGATTCAATGCTACAGTTGGGCTGACACAGTTGGGCAAATCACCAAATATAGCACTATAAATAAAAGGAGTACCTGTAGAAAAAATGTTGGCTTCACCACCTACGGTGCAATTGATAAAGGTGTTGTTGGCTGGTTTTAACAATAGATTACAACTACCTTGATTCATTAATGTGCCCGAAGTAATTGCCCAATCGTACTGGTGTAATGCTCCTTCGTAATATTGATTACAATCTACTTTCAATAAACTATTGTCTTGCGATGATAAAGTCCCCACAATGTTGTTGTAGAAATTATTTTTATAAACCAAGCCACCATCACCATCAGAGTTGTTCACCACAATTCCATAATTACTTAATCCAGAGGAACCGAAAATAGTATAAAACTCATTTTCTTCTATGTTAAAACCACCAGCACCAGTGGCATAAATACCAATGGCATCACCACCTGTTGTTAAAGGATAGCTGGAAGTAGGCAAATTAAAAACATTTTGGTTGACCGTAGTATATTTTGAACCCCCAAGCACCACTCCATATCGGTTGTTGGTAAAGGTGTTCTTTTTAATCAACACCCTGGAGAGGTTACTCATCCCAACCACATCAATCCCAACCCACAAATCTTCAAAAGTATTTCCATCTTCTTGTAACGGTGGGCAAGGAGCAGTTGGGAAATTACAAACTTCATTGATGTAACCATCAGCATCTATGGTAATAATTCCAAACCCTCTTTGACCTTCATCTACATAAGTAACATCATCCGATTTAAAATCATTCCCTTCAATTCTAATTCCATGTATTCCGTTAATGGTCATGTGAGCATCTGGAAGTTCTCCTAAGGCAACCATGTTACCAGTGCCATCCCAACTAAATACACAATTGATAAAAGCACTGGTTTCTCTCTTTTTAATATTGGGATAGCCAGTCAGGTGGTTTTGGTAAGGTAAAAAGTCGATGGCTTTTATGTTGTTTTTAAACGTACAGTTTGTGATGGCAGTACTGTTAGAGTGGGCAATAATAATACCTCCAGTAGTAGTTAAATCGCCTGAACCATTGGGATTTCTTTTATGTAAACTTACTGCCACACGAGCATTTTCTATAATAGCATTATTTTTAACTTCTAAAATTCCATGAGTGCTCACATCAGATTGGCTTGTTGTACTATTGCCCCAAACTTCAATTCCTTCCCAAAGTTGACCGCATTTGTTCGTTATCTTGCCTTCGTCCACCACTAATTTAGCACCTTGTTCCACAATAATTTTTGCATCTTTTGGCATGTATAAATCACATTTTACAATTAAAGTACTGTTTGCTTTTATAATTAAATCACCTGAGATGTATCGGCTATTGTTCCAAGTGTTGATTAAGCCATTGTTAATAATAACACTGGCATTTTTATTACAATAATCATTAGCTACGAGTTTATTGATAGCAACATTTTTCACCAAATTAGAATGAACTATTCCTAACTGACATTCGGTTAATGCTGTTCGTGCTGCATTATAATCCATCATGTTGTTTGACCAAACAAGACACTGCCCAGTATTTGGTTGACCACAACATGGAGTGTTGTAGTTCCAACAGTTAGGGTTGTTTGGTGTGTCTGCACAATTATCACCAGACCATGTATGAGGCAATCCTAAATTATGTAATAATTCATGGCGTAATAGCCTTGCTGGATTCCAGAAATCTCCAACTAAAAACTGTTCATAACTTGGCATCACCATATAAGTACTACCATAAGCAAATCCTTGAAATATTTGCCCCATATTCCCTATTATAAACACATGAATAGAATTAGTTTTATCTACTATGGCTGGATTTGTTGTAACATATTGATTATATAGTAAATTTCCCTTAACTACTGCAAGAGGATTGTTCATATTATTTTGAAAATTGAAATCCCATAAATATGTATTTTGATGAAAGAAAAAATTCTCTACTACAAATTCAATTTTACTATCCTCAAAGTAAGGAGAAGTAGTAGGTAAATTCATAGCAGACATATTTCGCATGACATTATTCATGGAATTCATTACATCTACTAATAAAAATTGCTGCCCAGCATTATTATTTGGGATGTTTCCATTTCCTAAATTATCTTGTATCACATGGAACGTAATACGAACGTATTTTACATCTGTCAATTCATCTGGGGCATAATTGATAGTTTGGTCACAAGCTGGCCCACCTAAAATAACAGGAAGAGCAGGATCATTAGTACCACAATCGGTAGTTTGAGCGTTGTTGCTATTAAGCAATAACAATGTTGCGAATAAATAGATAATTTGTTTCATATGTAGATATTTATTGTTTTAATTAAGTCATATGGAATAGCCTATCTTCATTGGTGTTTGTTTGCAACAAACTCTTTGTTAGTGGCTATTTCATAGTATTAGAATTTAATGAGTTTCTGTTTAATGAATAGTTCGTCATTTTTAAGGATAAGGATATAAATTCCTTTGTTCATGTTTTCGAGGTTGATAATGGGTTTTATTTTTTCATTTTTAATTAGTTTTCCTTGCAAATCATAGATTAATAAATCACCAATAATGGCAGGTAATTGCAAGTGTTCATAGACTACTGTTGGTATGGTGTATTTATTTTCTTGATTCACATCTTCCTTAACACCCACCACCAATTCTTCACAATCAGGCACTAATTGATAGTTAATGAAGCTGTCGCTATAGCATCTTAATGCAATATCTTCAGGTAAAGTAGCATTCATAGGGAGCAAATATCGATTGCTTCCAATACTTTCGATAAATTTTGTACCAATATTCCAACTCCATCCTTCTATAGAAGTTACGTATTGTACCTTTTTTATAAACCCTCCAATATTTTCCATTTTAACAGAATCAATAAGAACATCTATAAGTGTGTCATTCCACCAACCACAATCAGGATCTACTATATGGATAGTATCTCCTTGATTGGCATTAAAATCATACAACAAATAAAATTGATTACAACGGTATAAGTACACTTTATTGGAGTCGGAATGGATGATATAAGTATCCCATGGCGAAGTGCCACCGCCAGCCCAATACATTGTCGCATCCAATTTTTTGGCGTTCTTGCCCAACACAATGGTATCTTTTATAGATTCAACTAATATATAATTAATATCATTAGGTGGTGGACCATAGCTGTATTCATTATAATGCCACGTTGCACCAACAGGAGCGAAGTTTTGGCAGTTGCTGTTGAATGTAATTAGCAATAAAATTATTAGTGGGAGGAAGGTGTAGTTTTTCATAAAAAAAGGGATAAATACATATCAAATATAAACATTTTTGTTTAGTTAGCAGCATCTTTTTTATTTATTCTTACATTTACTCACTGATGTTACACAGAAAAGCAAATAACCGCAGAGAACACAAAGAAAACAACACTCAGAGAGCCGCAAAGAAAATGCAATCTTGTATTCTCAGCGGTTCTCTGCGTAAAATCTCAGCGAACTCTGCGGTAAAAATGCGTTTGCGTAACATCAGTTGTTACTCATTGGTAATTGATTTGGCTTAATTTTTGTTTTTTTATATTCAAAATGTTTAACTCATGAAAAAAATAGTACCCTTTTTAATCGTAGTAATTTTCTTAGCATCCTGCAAATCGTCTAGCAAACAATTAGCGGAAGGAAATTATGATGCTGCACTTCAGAAGTCAGCAAAAAAAATAAAAAAGAATCCCGGAAGTTTTGATGAGGTAGATACATTTAATGATGCTTATCGATTGGCGTATGCTCAGGACAATACTGAAGTAAATCGGTTAAAACAAGAAGGAAATCCTGCCAATTGGAGTAGAATATATCAATTGTATGTTACCATGAAAGGTCGTCAAGATTTGGCAGCCTCTTTACCTCCGGTGGGCATTAATTATGAAGAAAAAGATTTTTCGGGAGAAATAGCCAACGCAAAAACAAACGCTACCGAATATGCGTATGCCAAAGGAGACGAGTTAATGGCAAAAAATAACAAAATGGATGCTCGTTTGGCGTATGATAAATACAATGAAGTAAAATCATACAATCCCGATTATAAAGAGGTGAAAGAAAAAATTAGTGCAGCAAAGTTAGCCGGAACAACTAATGTGTTTTTTAGAATAGAAGATAACACTAAAATGTTAGTTCCAAAGGTGATGATGGAAGAAATACAAAACATAGATGTAAATGAGTTGGACAAACAATGGACTAACTACGATTCTTACATTGATACCAACATCCTTTACCATTATTCTATAATTTTGAATTTAAAATTAATAGATGTTGCTCCAGAAAAAGTTGCTCAAAATGCAACTATAGAGAGTAAAGAAGTACCCGATGGTTTTGATTATGTGTTGGATGCCAACGGAAACGTAAAAAAAGATAGTTTAGGAAATGACATTAAAATTCCGAGGTTTAAAACCATTACTTGTAAGGTGGTAAGGTTTCAACAAAACAAAGCTGCACGAGTTGCGGGAGATTTAGAATATTACGATAACGCTACCGATCAATTGATAAAAACAGAACCAATTGCCTCCGATGCACTATTTGAAAATCGTTATGCGGTAGCTTATGGAAATATCGATGCGTTATCTTTGGAAACTAATAAAGAAATAAACAATACAAAACCCATCCCTTTTCCACCAGATGAAGCTTTAATTATGCAAGCTGGAGAAGTAATAAAAAAAATGACCAAAGATATTATTGTAAAAAATAAGGATTTTGTAAAGTAAAAGGTTAAAAAACAAATCCAACACTCAGTTTCACGGAAAAGTTGTCGCTTACTTCTGGTAGTTGATAAGGACCATATCGGTAATAGGCACCAACTCCAAAAGAACTAAAGTTGAATTTAAGGATATTGTTGATGATTAATCCTGATTCATAATACCCATTTTCCATTGTTTTAAAAGCTACACCACCGTGTAAATCGGGATGAGCTAAAGAGCCAAATCCAACACTAGAAGTTACTATAAATTCAGGTTCAAATTTTTTAACTTTCAGCAATAAGGAACCAAAACTATGTCTGAAATGAATGTTGATATACTTATCTAAAAAAAACTCGTAAGGCAACATGGTTTCAAAAGCATTTTCGGTGGCAATTAAAAAACTATTCAAACGAAATGCTCCCAACGAACTGTTAAGCTTGTGCTGAGGAACATCGCCATCAATTAAACCAGCTTCAACATAAAAACTAGGGCGACCAATGTTTTTAATTCTGAATTTTTTTTCAGCTCTTATGGTGTATCGAGTATATTGATATTCGCCATTGTATTCTTTTACTCCTTGTTCTATCTTGGCGTAAAGTACTGGGTAATTGCTTGGCTTGGCAAATTTCTGACTCAAAGTTTGCACAACTTTTTCCTTAAAAGCGTATCTCAATTCAACACCCAACTCATTAAACGTATAATATTGGTCGTGTAAAGTGGTGTTTACATCAATATTGTTTTTGTAATAATAATTGTTGGTGACTTCCACATTTTCCTGATTGGCAAACAGATAAACTTTTAAATAACGGAGTGTTCGAAAGGTGAAACGACCTTCCATTTTATCTATATTATTCATTCTGCTTAAATAAAGCACTCGGTTAAAGGCAGGAGAAAGAAAAGGAGTTTTATAGTCGTAGAAGTGAACAACACCAGGCTCTTCGACATCTTTTTGAAAGGAAAAGTTTAAACTCACATCATTTTTATGATTGATTAAAAAGTCAACATCTCCACCATACTTATTCTCTTTATCTTGAAAGGAGTAAGCACCGTAACCACCCACCGAAAACCATTTAGAAATAGCTGAATTGGTGTGTATTCCTGCTCCTAACCGAAAGCCTTCATAATCATTAAAGTTAATAAATCTGTTAAGGTCTAAATCAAGATAACCCCACTTTAGTTTTCCTGTTAAAAAAGCTTCTAAACCTCTTACTTTTCGGTCTAAATGCTCTGCTTTTCCCAAACTATCAATAACATGATAGGTGTCTTTTTCTTTTTGAGAAAGCGTATCTTCTCTGTAGTTATTCCAAAATTCTTCATCTTTTTTAGTGGCATCCACATCAATTTCAGTATCGATGTAACTAAATTCTTTTTTAGAAATTTCTGGGTTAATTTGAATGTTTTTTAAATAGGTTTTGCCAATCCCTAATACCTTAAAATTATTCAATTGGAGGTTATTAAAAATTACATTAGAATTGAGTTGAATAGGAAACCAACTGCCTTCAATTTTTTCATATTTCTGTTGAATTTTTATAGCAATTCCTTCATCTTGGACAAAAGGTTCGGCAATTACATTTTGCAACGCATAACCATCGGTGTTGATGTATAATAAACCTTTTAATGCATCAAAATTCTTTCCTTTTAATGGATGAAAAGAAATAATAAAAACAGTATCTACGCCACTAAAAGCAGTATCTTCAATAATAAACAAATACTTATTGATGCTGTTGACAGAGATGGGGTTGAGGTAAGATCTTTCTAACACATTGATGGTTGGGTTATAAAACGAAAACGATTGAAATTGTGTTGCCAAAAGTGAAAAAGTAGGGTTTTTTAACCCCGAAACTCTGGAGGCAATTACTTTTTCGTAGCTTTTATCGGGTTGTTTAAATTTTCGTTCGGTAACCGATTCCATCATTAAAATATGATGCTGATCTAACCATTTGATGGCTTTTTGGTCGCTGGTATCCAGTTCTAAAATTTTTTTAGGGTTGTATTGGATGGCACTATCTACCAGCCCTGTAAAATACATTTTGCTATACGATTCGTACTTAAAATCCAAACTTTTTTCGGGGTTGTGTATTTTCCTATTTTCTACTACTTTATTGATAATTCGGTGTGCAGGATTTTCTCCCGGAAGCACCACAAATTCGGTTAATTCGTAACTTGTTTTTTTTAATTCAATCCATATATTTTTTTGATTAGGCACTTCAATTTCTTGAGGCTCATAACCGACATAACTTAGCTTTAATTTTAATATTGGTTCTGGTGAATTGAGATTAAAATTTCCATTAATTCCAGTTGTTGTGCCGATGTGTTGTTTATTGGCCACAATATTAACAAATGCTAGTGGTTCTTTGGTTTTACTATCAACGATAGTTCCTTGTAGTTGGTGCTGAGCAAAAATAACAAGTGGAAAAAATAATAAACCAACAATAAAAATCAGAAATGAGTTTAAAAATAGCTTCTTCATGGAAGCGTAAATGTAAAAAAACCCCTGAATAAATTCAGGACTTTTTTTTACTGCTTCATTATTTTCTTGATAAAGTGATTATTTTCATAATTAATTGACATAAAATAAATACCCGATGGTTGGTTTTGAATATCAAAATTTACTTCATTTAACCCAATGTTTAGGTTCGATTGATGACTTAAAACTACTTGCCCTAAAGAGTTGGTTAAATTCATGTTTAAAACAGTATTTCTGGAGGAAGTTACGGCTAAAACAAAAGTCGATTTTGTTGGGTTGGGTGAAATGGCTACATTAGATAAGAAGTCCTGTTCTTTTATTCCTACAGTACAACTTACATCATTATAACTGGCACCCGCATCTACTGCACTTGCCCAATTGACATTCATATACGCTGTATCATCTACCAATACGCAAGTTAAATTGGGGTTGTCAGTGGCATTAAAACCAACAAAATTAACATTGTTCCCATTTTTAACATTTAAACTGGTTAATGAATTAGTGTTACAGTACAAAGAAATAAGAGCCGTGTTGGCAGAAATAGTTAAACTGGTTAATGAATTATAACCACAGTCCAAAGAAGTAAGAGCCATGTTGGTAGAAACATCTAAACTAGTTAATGAATTATAACCACAGTACAAATAAGTAAGAGCCGTGTTGGTAGAGATAGTTAAACTGGTTAATGAATTACCACCGCAATCCAAAGAAGTAAGAGCAGTAAATGCTTCAATACCTGTTAAATCTGCAATAGCTAAACTTCCAGCATTCATTCCGCCTGTAAAAGCTGTGGCTTCGGAGGTTTGAATTTCAGTGTCCATGTTGGTGTTTATAGCCGAATTACCTACTAATGCTGCTTTAAAATTGGCATCGGGTATGTTTACGTTTTGGGCAAAAATAGTTGTACTTACTATAATTGCTAAAAAAAGAAGTGGTAAATTTTTCATAATATTTAGTTTTAAGTTAACTTCATTTACAGACGTTAAATATACTATACGGTTGCATAACAAACAAATTTATGTAAACTCTTAAAGCTATCTAATCACCCCTATAATCCCCACGAAGGGATATTTCCTCCGTCAGCTGACGGAGGATTAAGGTGGGTGATGTTTCCTGCTTGTTTTTATAATGATAAGTGTGTAGAAGGTTGTGAATTCGTATTTTTGGATAAATGTTAGGAATTAACCACGACCATATTAACTTATTTTCTAAACTTTCGTTCAGTCGAATGGTCAATGTTATTCAAGTAAGATGGAGTTTTTATTATTCTAAATGGAGTAAAACTCCAAAGGGAATAGCTTTCCCAATTAGCATTACTATTGAACCTACAACTGCTTGTAATTTGGGTTGTCCTGAATGTCCGAGTGGATTAAAAATATTTACCCGTCCCGAAGGAAATTTAAAACAAGAACTTTACAAAAAAATAATTGACCAAGTACATCAAAAAACTTTTTATATCAACTTTTATTTTCAGGGAGAGCCGTACATCAATTCTAATTTTTTGGAAATGGTCAACTATGCCAACGCCAAAAAAATGTACACGGCAACTTCTACTAATGCCCACTTTTTAAACGAAGAAAATGCAAAAAAAACCATCGAATCGGGGTTAAGTCGTTTAACCATTTCCATAGACGGAACAACACAAGAAACTTACGAGAGTTATCGTAAAAATGGAAGTTTGGCAAAAGTAATTGAAGGCACAAAAAATGTGGTAAAATGGAAAAAAGAATTAAAGTCTAAAACTCCGTATCTCATTTTTCAATTTTTGGTAGTAAAACCCAACGAACATCAAATTGAGGATGCCAAAAAGTTAGCAACCGAATTAGGTGTGGACGAAATTCGTTTTAAAACAGCACAAGTTTATGATTATAAAAACGGTAACAAATTAATTCCGACCATCGAAAAATATTCGCGTTACAAAAAACAAGCAGATGGAACGTATCGATTAAAAAATAAATTACTTAACGAATGTTGGCGAATGTGGAGCAGTTGTGTAATTACTTGGGATGGAAAAATAGTTCCTTGTTGTTTTGATAAAGATGCAACTCACCAGCTAGGTGATATCCAACAAACCAATTTGCAACAAATTTGGAAATCTGCTCCATATACTAATTTTAGAAAAGCAGTATTAACCAACCGACAAAACATAACTATTTGTCAAAATTGCACCGAAGGAACTAAGGTTTGGGAGTAGTGATTCGTTATTAGGTGTTAGTCATTAGTATTTTTTCCCTTTCCCTTTCCCTTAACCACTTTATTCTTAACTTTGTTTCTCAAAAAATACAAAATGAATTTTATAGAAGAATTACGTTGGAGAGGCATGATACACGACATGATGCCTGGAACTGAAGAACAATTTGCTAAAGAAATGACTTCGGCATACATTGGTTTCGACCCAACAGGAGATTCGTTACACATTGGTAGTTTGGTGCAAATAATGATTTTGATTCACTTACAAAAAGCTGGGCACAAACCTTTTGCTTTGGTTGGCGGTGCGACTGGAATGGTTGGCGATCCATCAGGAAAATCTGCCGAACGAAATTTATTAGATAACGATACCTTAAACCATAATTTAAATTGTATTCAAAAACAGTTAGAACGGTTTTTAGACTTTAACTGTGGAACCAATTCAGCAGAAATGGTAAACAATTACGATTGGTTTAAGAACATGAACTTTTTAGATTTTATTCGTGATGTGGGCAAGCACATTTCTATCAATTACATGTTGGCGAAGGATTCTGTAAAATCTCGTTTAGAAACAGGAATGTCGTTTACTGAGTTTAGTTACCAATTGGTTCAAGGTTATGATTTTTATTGGTTATGGAAAAACAAAAATTGCAAAGTGCAATTAGGTGGTTCCGACCAGTGGGGAAACATCGTTACAGGAACTGAATTGATTCGAAGAAAAGGCGGAGGAGAAGCATTTGCATGCACCACTCCACTCATAAAAAAAGCAGATGGAAGCAAATTTGGGAAAACCGAAGGAGGTAACGTTTGGTTAGACAAAACCAAAACTTCTTCTTATAAATTTTATCAATATTGGATAAATGCTTCCGATGAAGACGCAGTGAATTATATTCGAATATTTACCTTAAAAACGAAAACAGAAATTGAAGCATTAGAAAAAGAGCATACCGCAGCCCCACATTTAAGAGTGTTGCAAAAAGCCTTGGCAGAAGATATTACCATTCGTGTTCACTCCAAAGAAGATTTTGATGCTGCTGTGAGTGCATCGGAAGTATTGTTTAAAAAAGGTGCAGAAGCTTTAGCAGGTTTAAAAAGTATGAGTGAAGCTATTTTTAATGATGTTTTTGAAGGTGTCCCTCAAGCAGAAATTGCGTTAATCGAAATGGAAGCTGGTATAGCTATTGTTGATGTGTTAGTTGCAAAAACAAACTTTTTAAGTTCCAATAGTGAAGCAAGACGAGCTTTGAAAGAAAACTCAATAAGTGTAAATAAAGATAAAATTGAAGAGGATTCTATTTTAACCGCCAAAGATTTGATTAACGGAAAATACATCTTGATTCAAAAAGGAAAGAAAAATTATTTTTTAGTTAAAGTGGTATAGTGAGATTATCAAAAAGCATAATAATCCCTCCCTTGAGGGAGGTAAGGTGGGTGAATCACCCCCTTAAGTCCCCTCAAGGGGACAATTCCGTCCTAAGAATATTTTTCAATAAACTGATGATAGGCATCTTTCTGTTTCTTTCTTTTTCTGCCCATGCCCAAACCTCCAACAAAAAAAGAATTTTAGTGGTTCCGTATGGTAGATTTGATTTTGTTTCGGAATTTTCGTTGGAGGATATTGCCGAAAAAAATGAAACTACTGCCGACAATGTTTTTTTGCTGTATCAAAAAGCACTATTAACAGCTTTTGAAAAGTATGTTGATGAAAATTTTGAATTTGTTGCAGTTAGCCCTGACGCAATTAATCCATATATAAAATTTATTAAATACAAGCCTGGAAAATTTGATAGAAAAAATTATAATTCTGCCAATTTAAAAGATTTTAAAGTTGAAGATTTTACTCAATTTTTGGAACATCAAAATACTGATTTTGTTATTTTTATTACGTGGTACGATATTCAAAAAGAATCGTTTATTAGAGGTGGCAAACTGGATAAAAGAGTTGATTATGCTGCTCATTATTTGGATTTCGATATCTATAATTTATTTGAAGAAAGAATAGTTGGCATGGGAAAAGTAAAAGCAGAAGCCAATGTTCCTAGCGATTTGGAAGCATCTTATCACTTACTTCGATTAAGGGAATTAGAAAGTGGTTATCAAAATTTTATTAGCAAAGT
The DNA here is from genome assembly GCA_002790175.1 of Flavobacteriales bacterium CG_4_9_14_3_um_filter_32_8. Classification (GTDB taxonomy): domain Bacteria; phylum Bacteroidota; class Bacteroidia; order Flavobacteriales_E; family Vicingaceae. The sequence goes on along the minus strand of PFUQ01000220.1, from coordinate 1,578 downwards.
TATTGAACAATTAAATAAACCTGTTGAAAATTAAATAACATGATTTCTGCAATTCGTTTGTTCTTATTGGTTTTTTGGACACTTTTACTCATGTTTGTTGCCCCTTTTTTCATTCTAATAACATTCAACCGACAGTTTCCATTAATTATTGCTAGAACAGTTTTTCCTTCTGTTTTTAAGTTACTTGCGGGAATAAAAATAGAAACTTTTGGAAAAGAAAATATTCATAAAGAGCAGCCAGCAATTTATGTTGCTAATCATTGTTCTCATTTAGATATAGGTTGTTTGTGTTTAAGTTTACCCATCAATCTTCATTTTATTGGTAAAAAAGAATTGGCTTGGGTTCCTATTGTTGGCTGGTATATGTACGTTGCAGGACATATTTTTATTGATAGAAGTAACAAGAAAAAAGCCTTTGAAAGTTTGAGAAAAGCTGCTGTAAAAATACGAAAAGGTAAAAATGTAGTAATGTACCCTGAAGGGACAAGAAGTAAAACAGGTGAGTTGGGAGAATTTAAAAAGGGAGCATTTCACTTGGCATTAATGGCAAATGTTCCTATCGTTCCTGTTCATATCAAGGGAACATTTGAGGTTTGGTCAACAAATAATTTTAAAATTACTCCTGGTAATGTTACAGTTAGAATTGGAAAACCTATCGATTCTTCAAAATATACCACCCAAACCATAAAAAAATTTGCAGATGAAACAAGAGATACTATTTTGAGATTGAAGAATCAATAAGTTACTTATTTTACTTGAATAGTAGGAATAAAAATATTGAAAGTATCTACAAATTTCCCATTTCTCAATAACTCAATATCCGAATCATAAGGTATAAAACCTTCAAAAATATCACACCCCAAATAGTCAGATTTTTTCCAATAATAATATGCCCTTAATTGGTCAAAAGTTAAACTACTATAATCTATTTCTGTTTTATTTTTGAGTTGATCTTTGATGTAAATAGGAGAGGTTTCTTTCATGTATTTTTTATTATAAACACTTACTGTTTCTCGTTTTATAAAAGGAGAACCTTTTGCTGCTCCTCTTAAATCAATCCAGTAATAGATATAATTAATTTTTTTATTATTAATCTTATTTTCTTTATTCAATATTAAATAAGTTTGGTCTTTTAGAGTATTTAGAATAACTGTATCTTTCCAATCAATTTTTGTCTTCCAATTTAGCATTGGTGGGTTTATTTCTTCCTCATAATCGTAGGCATAATATTTTTCTTCATCAACTTCTTCCCCCAATATTCTCATGACTATAGAATCTCTAATATTTTGGTAAAATTCAAAATAATTCCCAACTGTAAATTGTAATTTTTTCTTCAAAGCGGGTAAGTTAATTTCAAATTTTCCGGTTACTTCAAAATGCTTTTCATTATTGGAGTATTTCCAATTGAGGTATTCCTGAATTTGTTCAGAAGATAATCCATATACTGGATAATCTTTAAAATAAAGATGTGAAAAATAATATTTAGTTAAAAATGTTGCCCAACTTTTGTTGATAGTAGAATCTTTTAGCCAAATCAATCTATCTGGTTCAGGAATTATTTTTTTCTTTGGTAAATTA
>PFUQ01000043.1 GCA_002790175.1 Flavobacteriales bacterium CG_4_9_14_3_um_filter_32_8 | reverse complement strand
ATGATTTCTTTCCTGTTGATTTGTATAGTTGCTTTTTCATCGCTTAATGTGTTGATTTGTAACGTAAATATACACATAATTATTTGAATATCAAAACTTTAATTTATAGAACCCCCCTTAATTATGTCAGTATTAAAAAGATGGTCAATACCGTAGTTTTCAACTTTACTCCTGCTTCCGCTTAATACCATATCAATAGCTGATAAAATTGTACTTTTCCCAGATTCATTATCTCCAATCAATAGGTTTAGGGTTTTGTCAAACTCAAGAGAAAGCTCCTTGAACCGTCCAAAATTCTTTATTTTAATTTTCTCGATTATTTTCATTTATTGAGATTGGTTTTCTACATTGTAAATAACATTAAGCTTTGAAATGCTTCAATATCTTTTAGTCCCGAATATTCGGGAATAAACGAAGATAATCTTTTTTTACTAGAAAGCCAAGTTTTAATAACCAACTAAATTGCTTAAAGAGTTAATTTTCACAATTCACATGTTAGTGTTAAAAAATAGTTGGTAAGTTACTTTCTGGGCTGCACTAATTAACCTTACTTTTAGGTTACTTTGTAATAAATTTTAAAAATGCAATTTACTTTTTATGGTCATGCGTGCTTTGCTGTTGAGGTAGAAGGAAAAAAATTGTTATTTGATCCTTTTATTTCTGGGAACGAAAAAGCAAAATCAATAGCTGTTGATGCTATTGAAGCAGATTATATTTTAGTTTCGCATGGGCACGAAGACCATTTGGCTGATGTGGAACGGATTGCAAAAAGAACAGGAGCAAAAGTGGTTTCTAATTTCGAAATAGTAACTTATTTTGGAAAAAAAGGAATAGAAAATGGACATCCAATGAACCATGGTGGTAGTTGGAATTTTGATTTTGGAACGGTAAAATATGTAAATGCCATACATTCTAGCAGTTTTCCTGATGGAAGTTACGCTGGAAATCCTGGTGGTTTTATTGTTTCATCGAAAGAAAAAACATTTTATTATTCAGGAGATACTGCTTTAACTATGGATATGAAATTAATTGGGGAATACGAAAAATTAGCTTTTGCCGTTCTTCCCATTGGTAATAATTTTACGATGGGAGTTAAAGAGGCAATTATTGCTTCAGATTTTATAAAATGCAATAAAATTATAGGAATACATTACGATACTTTTGGTTACATAGAAATTGACCATAAAAAAGCAATAGCTGATTTTAAAGCAAGAGGAAAAGAATTAATTTTATTAAACATAGGACAAACAATAGAAATATAAATTTTGAATTAATTAGTAAGAAAACCAATTATTAATCAATTGACAATAATCATTAATCAATCATAGAATGGGAAAAATAATCGCAATATCAAATCAGAAAGGTGGAGTTGGTAAAACAACTACGGCTATTAATTTAGCTGCCGGTTTAGGCGTTTTAGAATATAAAGTATTGTTAGTAGATGCCGATCCACAAGCAAATTGTACTTCTGGTGTTGGGTTTGATCCTCGAAATATTAAAAAAAGTATTTACGAATGTATCGTTAATGAAATTGAGCCTGCAGAAGCTATTTTACATACCGAATCTCCTAACTTAGACATTTTACCTGCTCATATCGATTTAGTAGGTGCAGAAATTGAATTGATTAATTTACCCAATCGTGAAAAAATGATGCGTGCATCGTTGGCTAAAGTAAAAGAGTTGTACGATTTTATCATTATCGATTGTTCACCTTCTTTAGGTTTAATCACTATCAATTCACTCACCGCTGCCGATTCGGTTATTATTCCTGTTCAGTGCGAATATTTTGCTTTAGAAGGTTTAGGAAAATTATTAAACACTATAAAAATTGTTCAAGCAAGGTTAAATCCAGAGTTGGACATTGAAGGATTATTGTTAACCATGTTTGATGTTCGTTTGCGACTTTCTAACCAAGTGGTAGAAGAAGTAAAAATGCACTTTCAAACCATGATGTTTGATACCATTATACAACGAAATACAACACTTGGTGAAGCTCCTAGTTTTGGACAAACCATTATTATGCACGATGCAAGTTGTAAAGGAGCCATCAACTATTTGAATTTAGCGAGAGAAATTCTTCAAAAAAATGGAATGACAAAAATGTCGGAAGCAGAAAAAATCATAGTTTTAGAAGATGAGTAAAAAACCTGCTTTAGGAAGAGGATTAGGAGCATTATTACAAAATCCAGCTACAGATATTACATTAAGTTCTACTGGCGAAGATGTTGGCAATATTGTAGGTGCGGTTTCTTCTATATTAATAGAAAACATTGAGGCAAACCCTTTTCAACCTCGAACACAATTTGAAAAAGATGCATTGGTTGAATTGGCTAATTCGATTAAGGAACTAGGAATAATTCAACCGATAACAGTAAGGAAATTAGGCTACGGTAAATTTCAATTAATTTCTGGTGAACGAAGATTTAGAGCTTCGCAAATTGCCGAATTAAAAGAAATACCTGCTTTTATAAGAATTGCTAACGACCAAGAAATGCTTGAAATGGCTTTGGTCGAAAACATTCAGCGACAAGATTTAGATGCTTTAGAAGTGGCTTTTAGTTATCAAAAATTAATTGAAGAATGTAACCTTACTCAAGAAAAATTGAGCGAAAGAGTTGGAAAAAAACGTTCTACCGTTGCTAATTATTTACGTTTGTTAAAATTACCTGCCGAAATTCAATTGGCAATAAGAACAAAAGAGGTTAGCATGGGGCATGCCCGAGCTTTAATTAACATTGAAGAAGAGAAAAAGCAAATAGCAATAACCCGAAGAATCATTAAAGAAGGTTTGTCTGTTCGTCAGGTGGAGGAAATTGTGAAAGGAAATAAAACCGAAGAGAAAGTCTCAGGCACAAAAAAAGAAAACACTTCAACGTTATCTTTCACCCATCAAAAAATTGCAGCTGATTTATCAGATTTTTTAAGAACTGACGTTCAATTGCAAACTAACCCGAAAGGAAATGGAAAATTAATTGTTCCATTTACTTCAGAAAAAGAGTTAGAACGAATAATCGAATTACTTGGGTTATAAAATAGTACTGTGAAATTTATTCAAACTTTATTGGTAACTCTCATACTGTTTATAGCTATTCCTCATCAAAGTATAGCACAATCTTTAGTTGTGGATTCATTACATACTTCCGACACCATTAAAGTAAACCCAATAAAAATTCATTCGCCAACCAAAGCAACACTTTTTAGCACTGCTTTTCCAGGTTTAGGTCAAGTTTACAACCATAAATATTGGAAAGTGCCAATTATATATGCTGGAATGGGAATTTCTATCTATTTTGTAGTTACCAACAAAAAAAGTTTTAACAATTTTAAAACAGCTTATGGCTACCGAATTGATGGCAACCCATTAACTATTGATGAATATGAAGGACGACTTTCTGAGTCAAGTTTAAAGTCATATATGGATTATTATCAGCGAAACAAAGATTTATCCTACATCGTCTCAGGTTTATTTTATATTTTAAATATTGTTGATGCTGCGGTTGACGCTCATTTGTTCGATTTCCCTAAAAACGATAATTTATCATTTAATTTTATGCCAAGTATAGAACTAACAGATAACAATCAGGTTGCAAGTGGTTTTAAGTTGGTAATTAATTTATAATTTTAACCTTTTATCAGAGTTATTCACCATTAGTGTAAAAGTTATAAAAATGAATACTAATGAATACAAAAAATAGTTTTATAGCAAATGAAAATTGGAATTATAGGATATGGTAAAATGGGTAAAGAACTTGAAAAAGTTGCAATAGAAAGAGGTCATGAAGTTACTTTAAAAATATCCTCCCAAAATACGCATGAATTTAATTTCGATAACCTTAAGAAAGTTGATGTTGCGATAGAATTTACCAATCCAGAATTAGCTGTAAACAACATTAATGTTTGCCTAGCTTCTAATACACCAATAGTAGTTGGAACTACAGGTTGGTATGCCAATTTTGATGAAATCAAAAAAAGTATTATTCAAAATGATGGCACTTTATTGTATGCAACCAATTGTAGCATTGGAGTTAACCTCTTTTTTAAACTAAACAACTATTTGGCGAAGATGATGAATAAATATCCTGAATATGATGTTCGGATAGAGGAAACTCATCATACCCAAAAGATAGATGCTCCTAGTGGTACTGCAATAACTTTAGCAGAAGATATTGTAGGAAATTTAGATGAAAAAGAGAGTTGGGTAAATGGTGAATCTATTCATAAAAACCAATTGACTGTATTGTCGCACCGAATAGAAAATGTGCCTGGTACACATGAAATTAAATACACCTCAGCAATTGACAATATTGAAATAAAACATACAGCACATAACCGAAAAGGGTTTGCCATGGGAGCAATTATTGCTGCAGAATATATTAAAGATAAAAAAGGTATTTTTACCATGGAAGACGTGTTGTTTAATTAGCCAATGTAGAAATGTAACAATGTAGAAATTATAAAAAATAAGTAGAACATATTACAAAACTATAAACTCAAAACTATAAACTCAAAACTATAAACTCAAAACTATAAACTCAAAACTATAAACTCAAAAC
>PFUQ01000030.1 GCA_002790175.1 Flavobacteriales bacterium CG_4_9_14_3_um_filter_32_8 | reverse complement strand
GCAGAAAAAGAGGCTGCAGCCAAAAAGCAAGAGGAAGAACGATTGGCTAAAGAAAAGGCAGCAGCTACCCAAAAAGCAGCTGAATTAGCCGAAGCCAAAGCAAAAGCAGAACAAGAAGCTGCTGCAAAAAAACAAGAGGAAGGACGTATTGCCAAAGAGAAAGCCGAAGCTGCTCAAAAAGCAGCAGCACTAAATGAAGCAAAAGCGAAAGCAGAACAAGAGGCTGCAGCCAAAAAGCAAGAAGAGGAACGATTAGCTAAAGAGAAGGCAGCTAATGATACAGAAATAAATGAGGCAGAACGATTGGCTAATCAACAAAAAGTGGAAGAGTTGAACCAAAAAATGTTAGCAGAACAAGCTCGTTTAGCTGAGGAAGAAAACAAAAGAAATGCTGAGGCAGCAGCTAAAGCTGAAGCGGATGCTAAAGCAAAAGCTGAAGCAGAACAACTTGAAAAGCAAAATGAATCTGGATTTAAAGTAAAATCGACTAGTACCACAAATACTGGTAAAAAGGGTAAATTATCTAAAGCTGCAAAACAGTTTGGTGGTGGTAATAAAATTAAGTTTTAACAAAAAAGCACTCATTGAGGGCTTTTTTATTGAGAATTATTAAAAATAATGGTAGTTATCTTAAAACTAATTTTTTGACTTTATTTTTTGTTTTCACTAAGTAAATTCCATTAGCCCAATCGGTAACATTTAATTGAAAAGTTGCTTGATTTATTTCTGATTGATATACTAAGTTTCCTAAAATAGTATAAATGTAAAGCGTTTGGGTTTCAGTTGAATTTAACTGAATAATGATAGATTCATTAGCTGGATTTGGATAAATGTTAAAATCAGTTTCTTCCTTACTTAATTCATCAACACTTATTGGCCAGTTCGAGTTATTGTAAGAATAAGTAGGGTTCATCGCTATAAATGAACCAGTTCCATTTGGATATCTTCCCCAAGTAACATCTGTGGTTTGTGCTCCAAAAGTAGTTTCATCCAAAAGACTTAAAGCTGTGTCAGTCAAATAAATAGCTTCTCCTGATGCTGACAACTTAAAATTAGCATGTAAACCTGTTTGTGTAGTATCGTTGTCCGCCCAAACCATTAAAAATCCATTGGCGTTAATGGTTGTGCCATTTGGGAAAGTCCATTTACTTAAATTACTACTAGCATCGGATAAATGGTAACCATCCAAGGCAATAGGAGCGGAGGTGTTGTTGTACAATTCAATCCAATCATCAAATTCTCCGTTTTGGTCAGCCTGAATAGTACCATTAGAAGCAGCTAATTCATTGATAACCAAATCCCCCACAACTGATAACGTGTAAAATTCATACTCAGCTCTTTCTGGCGAAAATATTCCAATGTTATTATTTTCAGCATAAATATAATATTGTGTATTGGTGGTAGCTAGAATGATTTGAGCACCATAAGTTCCATCTCCTGAAGCACCATCATTATGTATCCCATCATCAAATAGTTCTACTTTATTAAATATTTTGCCATTGCTAAAACGATATCCTAGATAAGCATAGTTAGCATTTGTAATTGTACAGGTAAAGTTAACTGTGTCGTAAGCTGCTGGGGTAGAAGGGTTATTGGTGATATTTGAAATGGTAGGTTGAGGGTATTGAAAATCTGTTAATGAGTTGATGTATGTTGCTCTGGCATCCATTAATTGCTGAATGCCTATTGAACCACTTATTGTTGTTGTAATGTTGTTTTGAAAATCATTATAAGTATAAAATTTATTAGGGTCGGCATTTACGTAACTATCAATGATGGTTTGTAATTGATTTGCTCTGGTAACGTACCACCCATTTGCAAAATTTTCGGCTAGAATAGTTTTTAGGTGTGCAGTGTACATTTTTCGATAACGAGCAATGTCCATTACTTTTTTCATAATGGGCATATTGGCATTGGTTGATTGAAAATAAGGGTCAAATTGTTGTAATTGAGTAGTAGTTAAAGGTGGACTAGGAGGACTGCCAACAATCATACTAAAAACTCCAAAACATTCATTTAAATCCCAAATAATATTATTAAATCGTTGAGTAGCATCTTTGTAGATGTAATAATTATGTCCCATATTATGAGCGGCATCTAAATTAACTGTTAAATTTTGGTGAGCCATCGTCCATAAATGCCTATCTACATAAACAACATCTTCCATAAAGTTGGGGTAATTGTTAAAGGTATCTGTAAAATTTTTCAATTCATTCCAACCATAAGATGACTCAATTTCATATTGCCTAGAATAACAAGTGGTATCTGTGCCTAAATATTCCCAAGTTTTATTTTGACCAGCAGGACAACCACTAGCCGGAGGACTATTTATGAATTCGCCTTTAAATAAAGGTAAATTTTTGGTGTAATAATGTTGTTTTGTAAAATTATCATCAACAGCTTCAATACTCGTAAATAATCCAACTAAACTTCCTTGCATCGTTACATTAGCAAAATTAGAAAGAGAGGCTGTGGTATATTTTCTCATTATTTCGTAAGCCAACACTTCTCTTACAAAACTAGGGTCTTTAAAAACATTTGAAAATTTTAATAATGTATATCCATTATAATCTTGATTGACTTTAACATAATCGAGCTTTATTGTAAATGGATTTTTTGCCTGATTGGCACTGTAAGAACTATTTCCTTTGTATTTTACACCAACACTATCGAAAACAACACCATTGATGGTTGCAGTTGCCAAAACCCTAAAATCAGTACCATAATTAGCATCCATTAACGCATCCCAATTGGCATCAAAATATACTAAATCTACTGTGGTAATAGTATTTACATCGTATAAACTTTGTGCTTGCAGTGAAATTGCACTTAAGATGATGCAAGATAAAATAATTGGAAATAATTTTTTCATATGTAATAGATGCTTGGTTAATTTTTTTAAAATTTGTAGTTAGACTTTCTAAAAATAAAAAAGTTTAATTGAATAGTAAAAATAATTTATTGATAAATTAATTTTTAGGACTTCCATTTAATTATAGGGTTGGTTTTAAGAAAATCTTAATTCGTGGGATAAATATAGTTAATTAGTTTAATTTTGTTTTTGCAAAGATGAATAAAAAAGTTGAAATAGAAGAGCAGGGTAATGTAATTTCAGTTCTTAAAAAAATTGATGAAATTCTTGAAAAATCTAATCAACTTAAAGATAAAGATGTTAAGTTATCAATTGAATTAGCGATTGAAGCCAAGTTACTTTCTGAAGAACACTTTTATACCAAAGGACTAGCTAATAGCCTCATACATCTTGGAAAAAGCTATCAGAATATTTCTAATTATGGAGAAGCCATGAAGTGTGCTTTGCAAGCCATAGAATTATTTAAAGGACTTAATGATACATTTGGAGAATCGGTTTGTTTGGATATTTTAGGTGGAGTTTACAACTTTTTAGGAGATTACAACAAACGCTTAGACTGTAATTTAAAATGTCTCGAATTAAGAGAAAAAGCAAATGATGTTTCTGCTCAATTGACTACTATAAACAATATTGGCGATACATACATGGCAATGGGAGATTTTGATAATGCACTTAAATACTTTAAGCATTGTTTAAGTTTTCCTGATTTAACCCATCATATTCAAGCAATTGTGTATTACAATATTGGTGAAGTGTATTATTGCTTAAAGGATTATGAGTTAGCCGAAAAGAATATTGCCAAAGGGTTAATATTTGGAATATCCTGTAACTATTGGCAAATTATTATTGCATCCTACCAAATGCAAGCAAGAATGTTGATTCTACAGCAAAAAAACGAACAAGCATTATTGTTACTTAACAAAGCTCTTGATTTGTCTATAAAAAATTCGAGTAAAGAGGAAGAATATTCTTTGTATCGTTATTTTTCCGAAGCCTACAATAATTTAGAATTGTATCAAAAAGCGTATTCTTTTTTAAACAAATACAACCAATTAAAAGAAGAATTACTTAATGATAATAATGCTCAACAACTAAAAAAGATTGAATTTGAATTCCAATTTAAAAGCATACAAAATGAAGCTGTTGTTACCAAAGAAAAAAATAAATTGTTAACTAGAGCATTTAACCAAATTGAACTACAACGAAACGAAATCGAGGAAATAAACCTTTCCATTACTGATAGCATTCGTTATGCTAAACGAATTCAAGACACCATTTTACCATCAAAGGAAAAAATTAATAAAACCTTAAAAGATTCATTTGTTTTTTACCAACCTAAAGATATAGTTAGTGGAGATTTTTATTGGGTTGAAGAAGTTGCCGACAATGTTATTTTTTCTGTTGTTGATTGTACTGGACATGGGGTTCCTGGAGCATTTGTGAGTTTAATTGCAAGTAATGCCTTGCATAAAGTAGTTTTAGAAAAACAGATTATAAAACCTGCCACAATTATTAGTGAAATAAATGAAATAGTAACTAAATTGTTCGAAAGCTCTGAAGAGTACATCAGAGATGGAATGGATATGGGTATTTGTACCTGGAACAAAAAGAATGGAAGCCTTCAATTTGCAGGAGCTTTTAATTCCCTATTTATTTATAGCGACAACCAACTTTCTGAAATTAAAGGAAATAGAGAGTCGATAGGTTCTTCAATCTATCAGCACGAAAAAAACTTTAACAATCACACCATAAATACAAAA
>PFUQ01000097.1 GCA_002790175.1 Flavobacteriales bacterium CG_4_9_14_3_um_filter_32_8 | reverse complement strand
ACGTAACAAAAAATATATTTTTTAACTACTTGATAACCAATTAATAATGCTTGCTTAGCAAGTTGTAACGGTAGAGTTATCTGTTTAATTATACGTATAATTTTATTCTACCGTTTTACAAAGCTCCCCACCTCTGTTCGTCGAAGCCAAGCCTTTTTGTGCAATGGCAACTCGGTCTATTACTTTATCCATCATCTTTTACTCTTTAACAATCTTAACTGTTTGGTTATTGAAGTTTAAAAAATATATGCCTTTTGCTAATTCTGCTATTGAAAAAGTTTGTTTTTTAATCGAATTTAATGGTGCTAATTTTACTTGTTTACCAGCAATGTCGGTCATCTTTAACTGTCCTATTGGTGTTTGGTTAAATTCTATCGTAATGCTTCCTTTAGCTGGGTTAGGATAAACAGAGAAATTGGATTTGTTTTCTTGTTCAACATCGGTAGTTAAATAAGCAACAGCAAAATATAAAGAAGCACCAATGGTAGCTTTTGCAATTTCATAAACATAATTTACATCCAAGTAAATTTTTAAATCAGTACTGGTGTGTGGATGAGGGGATTGATTTTTTTCAAATAATCCAGTAATAATTTCATTATTGCTCTGAAAAGGCATGTAATCAGAAGAGTAAGCGTAAGATATTTCTGTTTGTAAATTAGAGTAAAGTGAAACACAATTGGCTAGCGTATCGGTATAATTAGCAGAAGCAACATTGTTAGCAGATGGATTAGATTCATCACGTTCACACACAATGGTATTATTAACCATGCCATTAACACCACCAACTTCATCAATGTTAAGTAGAACTTTAATGTCTAAATTACTTGGAATAACAGTATTATTTACATAGTGCCAACTGCCAACTAAACCAACTTCTTCTTGACTAAAATTGATGAATTTGATGGAATATTTGGTATCAACATTTTGTAAAAGTCTAGCAGTTTCTAAGATAATTGATATTCCACTTCCATTGTCGTTGGTACCAGTTCCTGTTTTAGTATCGTAATGTCCATCAACAATCACATAAGTGTTGGGGTAAACCGTTCCTTGTTTAGTCACAATTAGGTTGTAGGCATTGGTGGAAGAATAAGTAAAAGTATCTATTTCGATGTTGGTATAACCATAGCTGGTATATTTACTTATAAGCCAGTTCAATGTATTATCTAACGCAGCCGTCCCGATTTCTTTAACTCCCAAATTTTCTAATTCAGTTAAATGAATATCGATAGAATCATAAGAACATTGGTTAACAATAGAACCATAATAATTATCGTACGATTGTGCATAATTTGATGTACTAAACAAAACTGTACAAATAAAAAAGAAGGAATAAAGTACTTTCATTTTTATAATTTAATGATAAAGGTAACTATTATTTGGTATTTTGTGATAAAATCAATGTTTTATAACAATAAAGTTAAGAATTAATAATTTCCTAATTTCATACACCTGTTTTTTATTATCTTTACCATCCCATCAAAATTAGGAAATGACGGTAACAATGGCAGTAAATGAAACGAAAGAAAATAAAGTGAGTAAAGACATTACTTTAGAGGCATTTCGTTTGATGTGTGAGGCAAAAGCATTAACAGAATTGTATGAAAAAAATGCTGCTGTTTGTGCCAAATATGTGCACGCCACCTCTAGAGGGCATGAAGCCATTCAAATTGCTTGTGGATTGCAATTAAAACCACAGGATTTTGTTTTTCCATATTATCGAGACGACAGTATGTTATTAGGAATTGGAATTACTCCATTTCAATTGATGTTACAAGTATTGGCAAAACGAAACGACCCATTTTCTGGAGGAAGAACTTATTATTCGCATCCTAGTTTAAAAGATGATGACAAACCCAAAATTCCTCATCAAAGCTCAGCTACAGGAATGCAAGCAATTCCTGCAACTGGTGTGGCGATGGGAATTCAATACAAAGAAAAAATTGGAATTGCAGCAGATTATAAAGGAAAAAATCCAGTAGTGGTTTGTAGCTTAGGCGATGCCTCTTGCACCGAAGGAGAAGTTTCGGAAGCATTTCAAATGGCAGTTTTAAAACAAATGCCAATTATTTATTTGGTACAAGATAACGAATGGGATATTTCTGCAAAAGTAGCAGAAACAAGAGCACAAGACATCACGCATTATGCCAAAGGTTTTAAGGGGATGGGAATTAGAACCATTGATGGTACTGACTTCGCTGAATCTTACCAAACTTTTAGAGAGGTGTTGGCAATTGTTCGGAAAGAACGAAGACCTTTTATTATTCACGCGAAAGTTCCTTTATTAAATCATCACACCTCTGGAGTTCGTAAAGAATGGTACAGAGACGATTTAGCGGAAGCAACCACAAGAGACCCTTTTCCTAAACTAATAAAACAGTTGTTGGAGTTGGAAGTTAGCGAAAAGGTTATTCAAAAAATTGAAGATGCTGCAAATAAGTTGGTGGAGAAAGATTACGAATTAGCACTTCAGGAAGAAGATCCAAGACCAGAAGATTTAACCACTTTTTATTATGCACCAACCCCAATTATAGAAGAAAAAGGAGTTCGGGAGCCAGCAGGTAAAGAAAAAACTGTTATGGTAGATTCTGCACTTTTTGCAGTTCGTGAGTTGATGACCAAACACAAAGAATGTGTGTTGTATGGACAAGATGTTGGTGGTCGTTTAGGTGGCGTTTTTCGAGAAGCAGCAACTCTTGCACAGCAATTTGGCAATGATAGAGTCTTTAATACACCCATACAAGAAGCATTTATTATTGGAAGTACCGTTGGCATGGCGGCAGTAGGTTTAAAACCAATTGTTGAGGTACAATTCGCCGATTATATTTGGCCAGGTTTAAACCAATTGTTTACCGAGTTAAGTCGTTCTTATTATTTATCAAATGGCAAATGGGCAGCAAGTATGATTTTAAGAGTCCCAATTGGAGCTTATGGCTCTGGAGGACCATATCATTCTTCAAGTGTTGAGTCGGTTGTTACGAATATTAGAGGAATTAAAGTCGCTTATCCTTCAACAGGTGCAGATTTAAAAGGCTTACTAAAATCGGCTTATTATGATCCCAACCCAGTAGTTATTTTTGAACACAAAGGTTTGTATTGGAGTAAAATAAAAGGAACAGAAGGTGCAAAAACAGTTGATCCTGATGAGAATTACGTGATACCTTTCGGAAAAGCCAGAACGGTTATTGAAGCAGATGCTGAAAAAATAAAAAAAGGCGAAACTGTAGTTATTATTACTTACGGTAGGGGAGTGTATTGGAGTTTAGAAGCTGCCAAGCAGTTTAAAGGACAAATTGAACTAATTGATTTAAGAACCTTGAACCCAATTGACGAAGAAGCCATGTACACTGCAACCAAAAAACACAACAGAGTGTTGTTGGTTACCGAAGAATCGGTAGAAAATAGTTTTACTTTAGGTTTGGCTGCTCGCATACAAAAAAACTGTTTTAAATACCTAGATGCGCCAATTGAATTGGTGGGTTCAATAGATACACCTGCTATTCCGTTAAATTCGATTTTAGAAGCAACCTTGTTGCCCAATGCAGATAAAGTGGCAAAAGCTTTAACGAATTTATTGAATTACTAGTTTATTTTTCCCACATTTCCTTCGCTACTTACAGGCGATAGAGATTTATCCACTCCGAAACCTTAGTTATAATTTAAGTCATTTCTTCTGATTTTTTTCTAGCACATCAAATAAGGATTAACCCCAAATCCGTATTTTCGTAATTCGTATTTCCGTAATTCGTATTTTCGTAATTCGTATTTTCGTAAACTCAAAATAGTTTGCCTCATGAAAAACCTATACTTAATAACCATAATATTATTTTTAGCAGCCTGCACTTCTAAAAACGAACCAGCAGCTAGTAGCCAACAACAAGCCCACGAAGCTCCCCTTGTTTTAACACCCGGCAACGACACCATTAAATTACCTGTGATAATACCAGTAGGCAAACCTCAAACCATAACTATACCAACCAAACTGGGCAGCTTTTACACCATAAAAACCAAAAGTGGCGATAAAAAAATAAACCTTTTGCCGCCCGAAGTTAAACCATTGCCTGTTGTGGTAACCAATCTGCAATCTTCAATCGTAAATCCTAAATCTTCAATCGTAAATCTGCAGTCTTCAATCGTAAATCCTAAATCGTCAATCGTCAATCTGCAGTCTTCAATCGTAAATCCTAAATCGTCAATCGTCAATCTACCCGACCAAGACCCCTCAGCCCAAGGGCATTTTACCACCTACACCACCGACAACGGTTTAGCCCTCGATGCCATTGCCTGCTCTACATTAGATAGTCAAGGGAATTTATGGTTCGGCACTTATGGTGGCGGAGTGAGTAGATATGATGGCAAAAGCTTTACCAATTTTACTACCGCTCAAGGCTTAGCAAATAACACCGTTTTGAGTATCACCCCAGATAGCCAAGGGAATTTATGGTTCGGCACTGATGGTGGCGGAGTGAGTAGCTATGATGGCAAAAGCTTTACCAATTTTACTACCGCTCAAGGCTTAGCAAATAACGATGTAAGGAGTATCACCCCAGATAGCCAAGGGAATTTATGGTTCGGCACTGATGGTGGCGGAGTGAGTAGATATGATGGCAAAAGCTTTACCAATTT
>PFUQ01000136.1 GCA_002790175.1 Flavobacteriales bacterium CG_4_9_14_3_um_filter_32_8 | reverse complement strand
AAAGTTTCACCTCGTTTAAAATGGTCTTTTACAGAAAAGTAAGTTACTTCCTTTATGGTAGAAAAATTGATTTTTGGGTGTTGTTGTAAATACGCAACTAAACTAGTTGTCCCTGACCTTCCAGCTCCAATGATGATGTGGTTAAGTTTCATAGCTCTACGAATTATGAATCTCTAATCTTTAATTTTTTTAACCCTCACTTCTTAAAAAAATTACTTAGCATAATTTACAGCACGTTTTTCTCTAATCACTGTTATCTTAACCTGACCGGGATAAGTCATTTCTGTTTGAATTTTTTGAGCCAATTCAAAAGATATGGTATCTGCTTCAGCATCTGTTACTTTTCCACTTTCAACAATTACTCTTAACTCTCTTCCAGCTTGTATGGCATAGGCTTGTTCAACGCCAGGATAACTCATTCCTATTTTTTCTAAATCTTTAATTCTATTGATGTATTGTTCCATTACTTCCCTTCTTGCACCAGGTCTTGCACCAGAAATAGCATCACAAACTTGAACAATTGGAGATAGGATACTAGTCATTTCTACCTCATCATGATGGGCTCCGATGGCATTACAAATTTCTGGTTTTTCATTGTATTTTTCAGCAATTTTCATCCCCAGTACTGCGTGTGGCAACTCAGGTTCATCATCTGGTACTTTTCCAATATCGTGTAGTAATCCAGCTCTTTTTGCCAATTTCGCATTTAAACCAAGTTCAGATGCCATAGTTGCACATAAATTAGCAACTTCACGAGAGTGTTGTAGTAAATTTTGTCCATAAGAAGAACGATATTTCATTCTACCAACCATTCTTATTAATTCGGGATGAAGCCCATGAATGCCTAAATCAATGGTAGTTCTTTTTCCAATTTCTATAATTTCTTCTTCAAGTTGAGTTTTTGTTTTTTTAACTACTTCCTCAATTCTAGCTGGGTGAATTCTACCATCGGTAACCAATTGGTGCAAAGAAAGTCTAGCAATTTCTCTTCTCACAGGGTCAAAACAAGAAAGAATAATGGCTTCAGGAGTGTCGTCAACAATAATTTCGACACCAGTTGCGGCTTCTAAAGCTCTAATGTTACGTCCTTCTCTACCAATAATTCTACCTTTAATTTCATCACTTTCAATATTAAAAATAGAAACAGAATTTTCTATAGCTTGTTCAGTTGCAACACGTTGAATAGTTTGTACAACAATTTTTCTTGCTTCTTTATTGGCATTTATTTTTGCTTCATCAACAATGTCTTTGATATGAGATAATGCATTTGTTCTTGCTTCTGCTTTTAAAGCTTCCACAAGTTGAGCTTTTGCATCTTCCGCTTTTAAGCCAGAAATTACTTCTAATTGCTCCACTTGTCTTTTGTGAGAAGAAGCTAATTCATTTTCTTTTTTCTCAATAACCTCTAATTGTTTAGTAAGGGTTTCCTTAATTCTGTCAATCTCTATTTCTTTCCTTTTAACGTCTTCAAGTTGTTTAGAAGCTGAATCGTTTTTTTGCTTAATACGATTCTCCATATCTGCAATTTTACGTTCTCGTTCGCTAATCACTTTTTCATGTTCTTCTTTTAATTGTAAGAACTTCTCTTTTGCTTGAAGAATTTTTTCTTTACGAATTACTTCTCCTTCTGCTTTCGCATCTTCTAATAGTTGGTTGTTTTTTAAGTCAACTCCTTTTTTTAATAGAGCGACAACAACAATCGCTGCAACGATAGCTCCTGCAACAACTCCAATAATAATACTTACTATGTCCATTTTTTAATTAGTTTTAATTAATGTACCATTCGTAAAGTTCGCTTTTACTTAAGGTGAGTTCTAAAATTTTGATGTGAATCAATTTTTAGAACTCATCTTAATTTTAAGGTATAAAAAAACCCGCACAAATTTGGCTTGGATAAACCCAATAAAAAATAATTAGAGCCGCCAAGTATGTTCGAACTTCCCACGTCCAACCCGAGTAATCGGGATGAATTCCTTATAAAGGGTTACAAGGGGCCTGTTCTTGTTTACTTATGAGCTGTGCTCCAGTTAGTAAAAACGTTAGTTTATCAAACGAAATAAATTTGTACGGGAATATTTTATTAGTTCACTGTTTTCAGTTCACAGTCTTCGGTCTTCTGACTTCCAACAAACTTTCCTACAATATTGCTTCTTATTTATTTAAAAGAACGTTACAGATATTGGTCGAACATTTGTTCTACCGCAATTAAATCTTCTTCAAATCCAGCATTTTCAATGCTATTTTTGTTTTCCAAATCAAAGTTGCGAGTAGCTACTTTAAGTGCAGCCATTGCTAATAAGTCCTGTTTATCTTTAACAGCATATAATCTTTCAAACTCTTCGATTGAAAGATTGATTTTTTCTGCTGCTTTTCTAATACCTTCTTCTTCTTCAGCATTAACTGTTAAAGGGTAAACCCTATTCGCAATTTTAATTTTTATCGACAACTCTCCCATTTGGGATTCTTTAATTATCCGTTAATTTGAGCAATACATTTATCAATTTCCCGTACCATTTCGTTTATTTTCAACTTCACTTCTTTGGTACCATCTCCATCAACTCCTCCAGCAATTTTCAACAATTTTATTTTGTCGTTTAATTCCGAAATTTGTTGACTTTTCTCCTTTAATTCTTGTTTTATTTTTTCTATTTCATTAGAAAGGGTATTGTTCTTTTCAATAAGCAGCTGATGTTTTTCAATTAGCTTTTCTGCTTTCTTTTTAAAACCACTTACCAAAAGTGACAAATCTTTCATTTGTAAATATCGAAATAAGTTGATTCAACCAACCTCCACAAATTTAGTTTTTTTACACGATAAATTGTGCATATCATTATTAAATATTCCTTTTTTTTTATTTTACCTTACTTAGCTTTGTCTGCAAACAAGTTTGGTGGTATTTTTGATAGGTTTAGGTATGGATAAAAAGTGTTTTTTTTCAATTTTTTTAATTTTCATTGGGTTTTATAGTTTTTCACAAGATAGTATTCCTAAAAATTATTTTAGATCACCTTTAGCTATTCCTTTATATTTAGCTGGAAATTTTGGAGAATTACGTGCCAATCATTTTCATTCTGGAATAGATATAAAAACTCAAAGTGTAGAAGGATTTGAGGTATTTGCTGCTGCTGATGGTTACGTTTCAAGAATTAAGATTTCTCCTTGGGGTTATGGGAATAACATTTACATCGACCATCCGAATGGTTATACTACTGTTTATGCTCATTTAAAAGAATTCTCTGGCGAAATTGCCAAATTGATTAAAGACTATCAATACAAAAACGAAAGCTGGGAAATAGATTGGTTTCCTTCCGATACTTTAATGCGAGTAAAAAAAGGAGATGTAATTGCCCTTTCTGGAAATACAGGTGGTTCTGGTGGCCCCCATCTGCATTTTGAAATAAGAGAGACACTTTCAGAATTTCCTGTAAATCCGCTTCTATTTGGCTTTGATATAAAAGACAACATTAAACCTGTTATTTCTTCCATAACACTAACCCCATTAAATGATACGAGTTTTGTTGATAATAAAAGAGGTGTCCAACGGTATTTAGTTGCTGGAACTGATGGCGTTTATAAATTAAGCAGTAGCAACCCAATTATTGCTTATGGTGAAATTGGAGTGGGGATTGAAACAACAGATTTATTAAATGGATATGGCAACAAAAATGGTATTTACTCGATAGAACTGTTTAAAAACAAAGAATTGATTTTTAAATCTGAAATGAAAAAATTTAGTTTTGACCAATCCAGAGCATTAAACTCGTTAATTGATTATGGTTTGTTTTTAAAACAAAAAATTCGTTTTCAACGAAGTTTTATTGAACCCAATAATCACTTGAATATCTATAGCCAATCCAAAAACAATGGGTTTATTCATTTTTCTAAAAACAGCTCCTTCGATTTTAACTATATTGTGAAAGATACTTATGGTAATTCTTCAACAATTTCTTTTAAGATTATCGGAAACATTGATAAAAAAATGATAAATAGTATTATAAAACCTACTATCGATACGTTGTTTAGCTATAAAGACAGTAATTGTTTTGAAGAACAAAACATCAGTATAAGTATTCCAAAAAATGCGTTATACAACGATTTACCTTTTCATTTTTATAAAGCGGATACTCTGAGTGGAGCAATAACACCTACTTACTTTGTCCATAATGATTATACACCTTTGCATAAACCTATTTCTATTTCAATAAAAGTTGGAAGATTAAGCGATTACTTGAGAAGTAAATCAACCATTGTTCATTTTGATTCCAATAAAAAGTACTACTCCAAAGGTGGCACTTGGAGAAATAATTACATTACCGCTCAATCAAAAGCTTTTGGAGGTTTTGCAGTAATGATTGATACGATTGCACCAGTTATAACACCAATAAATATTTCAGAAAACAAAAACATGACTAAAAATTCGGCAATTATTGTAAAAATTGCTGACAACCTTTCGGGTGTAAAATCATATCGAGGCACTATTGATGGTAAGTGGGTTTTAATGGTATATGAACCTAAAAAAGCACAATTATCTCATCAATTTGATAATTTAACAAATGGTAAGCATACTTTTGAACTAACTTTAACTGATGATGTAGGAAACTCATCGTCAATATCAATACCTTTTAT
>PFUQ01000035.1 GCA_002790175.1 Flavobacteriales bacterium CG_4_9_14_3_um_filter_32_8 | reverse complement strand
CTGGTTTTTCAACAACTGGTTTTTCAACAACTGGTTTTTCAACAACTGGTTTTTCAACAACTGGTTTTTCAACAACTGGTTTTTCAACTATTGGGTTTTCTACAATTGTGTTGTCAGCAACCAATTGATTGCTTGTTAACTCAAAACTAGTTTCAATAATATCGTATTTACTGGTAACATCGTTTTCTAAGTAAGAGAAGTATCCTTTAATGTTATAATTTCCATTGGCAGTTTCTGAATTTGCTTCCATATTATAAGAGATAGAATATTTATCTTCTTTTGGAATAGCCATCCATAATTTTTTAACTTCTTGTTCTTTAAAGGAAAATACTCCACCTTTTGAGTCATTTTCAGTTGCAGTAAATCCATTTGGTATTTGTTCGGTTGTTTTAGCAAATCCTTGAATTCCTTTTTTATCAAAATTTAATGTTACTTTATATTTTCCTCCCTCTATATTTTCAATAGTTCTTTTGCACTCAATCGATGCGACAGTGGTGGTTGGTTCAACAACAGGAGGTTGTTCTAATAATGGTTCATTAGTAACTGGCTCTGTTAGTTTTGGTTCTTCAACAGCTAATTCATTACCTACAGAAAATGTTGCAGATGGGATATCTATATTTTTTCGTTCGCTTTCTGAGATAAAAGAAAATTTACCATCTACGGTAAAATTACCAGTAGTAGTTTCGTTGGGTTTAATTTTATAAGAAATGGTAAATTCATTTTCTACTGGAAGTGCCATCCAAATAAATTTAATTTTATTTTCTTTAAAAGAAAAAGTAGCTCCTTTGGTATCAAGAGGCTCTGCTGTAAATCCATCGGGAAAGTTTTGCTGAATTTTTGCAAATCCACTAATATCATTTTTTTTTATTGTAATTTCGACAATTGCTTCGGTTCCAGAAGAAATAGAAGTAGGGAACTTTTGTGTAACAGCTATATCTCCTGAAAATATTAAGTGGTAAAAAAACAATCCAAGTAGTTGGACTAAAAGAATAAACTGTTTTATCATTTTATATTCATTTTATGTTATTGATCAAAATAGAAGTCAATTAAATTGTTTAAATCTTTCGCTGATAAATTATTTTCTCCTTCAAAAAAGCCATCAATGGCATTGGTTACTTCTTTTGCGGAAATGTATTTATCATTATCAGTATCAAGTGCTTTATATTTTTCAGGAATGTTTACTGTAACCATTTTAGATCCACTATTAGCTGCTTCGTATTGTTTTTGTATTTCGTCAATTTCTGCTTGAGACAAATCTTCTGCTTTAAAGCTTCGGAATTCAGTTTCTACAGAATCTTTCATTCGTTCTTGAGTTTCCATCATTTGGTCGGTTAATGTTACACCTTCCTTATTTACTAATACACCTGCTGGCGTATTTAATTCTTTATCTAAATAATCTGGAACACCATCTTCATCACCATCTAAAGGGCATCCCTTATTATCTATTGTTACTCCTTTTGGAGTATTTTGACATAAATCTTTTTCATCAGATACTCCATCTCCATCAGAATCCTCTTTGTCTAAATCAGAAAAATCGAAATCTTTGTATTTATCAGTTGTAGCATCTTTAGGAGCAAAATTATATTGGAGTCCAAATGAGGTATAAAATAATTTATCATTTCCTCCGTCTTTTACATTATCGATATAATCGGTAAAAGTTAAAATATAAGCTGCAGCTACTCTAGCATCAAGATTTCTAGATAGTTTGAATTTTAAGCCAAACCGAACAGGGAAAGTAAACGTAGTTTTAGAATAATTAGTAACACTATCTTTTAAGGATGTTTCATAATCATAATCTCTTATGATAATAATTGCTGAAGTATCGGCACCAGGGGTATCTTCCGAAATATCTCTTAAAGTTCCATCGCTCCAATGATTATAGATAATTCCATTGGTAGATAAATCTCCTTTTGGGTTGAATGCAAGGTAGCCAACTCCGAGAGATATAAATGGAGAAAAGATAGACGATTCGTGAATAATTTTACCATTATCGAAATCTAACAAAAGGTTGAGATCAATGTTGGTGATACTGGTTTCAAAATTTAAAAAAACATTATCATCTAATTGGCTTTTGGAAACTTTTCCAAACATTCCGTTAACAGATACTCCAAAAATACTACCTATCTTTTTTTCTAAATAAAACCCATAAGCTGGTTTCCAATAGGTATAAACGGTAGCACCTTCTGCACCTTTAATGTCTCCTAAATAAGAAAGGGCTCCTATATGAGCACCTATCGAAGGAACATATTTTAAACCACTAGATTTTTCTTGGCTAAATAACATTCCTACAGAGAGGAATGTGGTTATCAATAAAAAGGTAAACTTTTTCATATTTTTAAATTATTGCGATTGAAGCAATAAAAATAAAACAAATATTCGGAATATCGAACATTAATATTAGTTATAAACAACTGTTAATAACATCTATCTTGGCAAATCTATATATATATATATTGAAAATATGATTAATAAAAAATCACTTATCCACCAATAAATGTTAATAAAGGTGGGTTCTAAAAATTGATTTCTTTCAAAAAACAAAGATAATAAATAAGATGCAAGGCATATTTTTTTTGGAATAGCCTTAGCATTGCAAAAAAAATATAACGCAGTCAGATTGCTTGTTATCTTTGCTCCCATTGGGTTTTCATAGTTTTTCATATACTGCTTCATCCGTCAGCTAACGGAATCCAGATAGTGTTTTAAAAATTTTCATTGTCTCTAAAAAACTATGAAAATTTTGATGCAAATCAATTTTTAGAACCCACCTAAAGTTAGAAATTAGGTTTTAATAAATACTTGCTATAAAAATCATCAATACATTTAACTGCGTCATCAACTGTATCCACCAAAGTAAATAAATCAAGGTCTTTAGAGCTAATATTGTTTTCTGTTTCTAAAACGACCGTTTTAATCCAATCCACTAAACCTCCCCAATAACTTTTACCAACAAGCACAATGGGAAATCTTCCAATTTTTTCAGTTTGAATTAAAGTAATGGCTTCAAAAAGTTCGTCGAAAGTTCCAAAGCCACCAGGTAAAACAACAAATCCCTGCGAATATTTGATAAACATTACTTTACGAACAAAAAAGTAATCGAAATTGATGAGCTTATCTGAATTAATAAAATTATTACTAAATTGTTCAAAGGGAAGTTCGATGTTTAAACCTGCAGAACTTCCTCCCGCTTCAAAAGCTCCCTTATTTCCAGCTTCCATAATACCTGGGCCTCCACCAGTTATTACTCCATAGCCTTTTTGAGCTAATTTATTGGCAATTTCTTCTGCCATCATAAAATATTTATTATCAGCTTTGGTTCTAGCAGAACCAAATATGGTAACAGAAGGACCAATTTTTGCCATCTTTTCAAACCCCTCCACAAATTCTGCCATCACTTTAAAAATTATCCAAGAATCGTGGACTTTTATTTCATTCCAATCTTTCTTTTTGAATTTGCTTTTAATTTTATCCTTATTCATCATGATGTTCTTTTTAAAAAAAGTAAAAATAACAAAAAAAGCAGTCCCGATTTTCATCAGAACTGCTTTTATAACTATCTCCACTCATATAGCAAATATAATTGTTTTTTAACATTGTAAACGTCTTTCTCTTTCCTCCTCGTTATAAATGAGGAGGCAGATAAAAAAATTAAACCAAAACTAAGGAGCTAATCTCGATTTTTTCCAAGCATCACCCGATTTGGTAAAGATTATTCGGTCGTGTAATCGGTTAGGACGACCTTGCCAAAATTCAAATTTAGTAGGAACTACCAAATATCCTCCCCAATGAGGTGGTCGAGGGACTTCGGTAGTTTTAAATTTATTGGTAAAATAAGCTACTTTTTCTTCTAATTCTGCCCGGTCTTTTATCGTTTCACTTTGGTTAGAAGCCCAAGCACCTATTTGACTTTCACGAGGACGTTGAGAAAAATAGGTGTCAGAATCCGCCTCACTTACTTTTTTCACCTCACCTTCAATTCGTATTTGTCGTTCTAATTCTACCCAAAAAAAACTAAGTGCAACTTTATTATTTTGATCTAGTGATTTTGCTTTATCACTGTTGTAATTGGTATAAAAAACAAAGCCATTTTCTTTAATTCCCCTCATGTAAACTATTCTAGAAGAAGGTTGTCCATTGGGATGAACTGTAGTAATAGACATGGCATAAGGGTCTAACAACTGAGCATTGATAGCTTCCTCTAACCAAACTTGAAATTGTTCAATGGGATTGTTGTCCACAGCTTCTTCATTTAAAGGTTTTCCAGCAAAATCCCTTCTGATACCATTTATATAATTTATCAAATCCTCATTCATAACCTAATTTGAGTTGGTTGTTAAAAATCCAAAACTAATGAATTGAAATAATTTTATTAACAATATTCAAAATTACCTACTTTTTTAAGTAAATTTATAAGTAGATTTACTAAAATATGAATAAAATAAACCCATTAAACTATACCATTTCAAAGCTTAACAAATTAGAACCTAAAACAGGTAGGTTATTAATTGCAGAGCCTTTTATGGATGATCCTCATTTTAAAAGAGCTGTAGTCTTATTATCGGAACACAATAAAAATGGCACTATTGGTTTTATTTTAAATAAACCTTTAGAGATAGGATTAAACGATACACTGGCTGATTTTCCTATTTTTGATGCTACAATTTATATGGGCGGACCAGCTGAACCAGATAGTTTGTATTTTATTCATACCCAAGGAAATTTTATTGAGGACAGTGTGTTTATAGGCAATAATCTTTATTGGTCAGATAATTTCACACAATTGAAACAATTAATTATTGATCAGCAAATTTTCCCACATGAGGTGAAGTTTTTTATTGGTTATGCTGGTTGGGGTTATCAACAATTAATTAATGAAATTGCAAGTAATTCGTGGATAATTGCTAATGCAGAATTTACCGATATTCAACAATTGAACGATGTAAATTTATGGAAAAATACACTCCAAAAAATGGGAGCTAAATTTTCTCTTTTATCTAATTTTCCAGAAAATCCAAGTTTAAATTAATTGAGGATGAAGGGGATACTCATCTTTTTGATATTTTTAAATTTGGTTATTTTTAAGGTGTGTGCTCAAGATGACGATTATGTGATTAGTAATCCCACTGATATTAAAAAAGAAATTAAGCCAACTACTAATTCAACGCTCAATACCGTTCCCAATCCTGATTTCACCAATTACTTTGTTTCTTCGTCAGCTTACACCCTAAAAAAAAACACATTCCGTTTATCAGGTACCGATGTTGTTTTTGTTAAAGGAAGTTACGGTTTAACAGATAATACCACTGTTTCGGTGAACCTATCTTTATTTGGTACTGTTAATGCCTCCATTAAACAAAAAATTAATATTAATGAAGATATAAAATTAGGTATTTCAGCTTCTGTTGGTCGTCTTTTTTTCCTTCCACCCGACACTACAGTTTTCAATGCTGGAGGTGAAGCAATGGTAACCTTGGGTGATGTTCAAGATAATCTATCGGTAGGCACCGGTTTTTATTATGTGAAAAGCAATTTTGATTTGATTAACGAAGAGAAAGAATTATTTATTCACACAGTTTATATTGGGGCTCAAAAACAAATAAGTAGAAAAATGTATCTTATGGCAGAAGTCATCTATTTGTTAAATGATAAAGTATTAACTGGTGCAATTGGAATTAAATTAGTAGTGGGAAATCGTATCTCCTTAAATTTTGGGCTTATGCCTGTGGCATGGAACAATCCAAGTAATAACAAATTTTCGACAATGCCAGGAGCAATTCCACTTATTTCGTTTAGAATGTTGTTAGGAGGCAAATGATTGGTTAAGCTGTTCTAATATGATTTTAGTATATTTATTGTAGAATCTTTTTTGACGATAAGCACTTACCCATTGAATTCCTTTTATTGCATTGGTAAGAAATAGTTCATCGGCTTGTAATAGCATACTACCATTTACCATTCCTTCAAAAACATTTATATTGAGTTCTTTTGCAATTCTTAATATTTGCCTTCTCATAACACCATCCATACACCCTTCTTCAACTGAAGGAGTATAGATGTTATTGTTTTTATAGAGGAAAATGTTTGAACTCGAAGCTTCAACAATCCTTCCATGCTCGTTGATTACGAGGCAATCATCCAATCCATTATCTTTTACAAAAATTCCTGCTAACACATGAGGGATGTTGTTGGTAGTTTTAATTTGGGAGAGAGCAGTGGCATGTCTTCTGTATTCACTAAACACATCGATAATTAATCCATCTTTATTTAACTCAAATAGATTTTCTTTAAGAGGCATAGCCTCGATTACATAAGATTTACTTTCATTTTCTGGAGTATATAAACCATCTCCAGAACGGAAAAGGGAGAGCCTTATTTTCCCACCCTTTTTAATACGATTTTTCTCTATTAATTTAATAATCTGCGTTTCAATATTTTCAAAAGACATTTTGGCTGAACGCATTTTTAGCACTCCCATTCCTTTTTTTAATCGACTAAAATGGTCTTGTAAAAAACAAGGTTGACCATCAATTATTCGGATTGATTCAAATAAGGCATCACCATATCTAAATCCTCTGTTTTTTATAGTAAAAATTGGTTCATCCTCTTGATAAAGAAAGCCATTGTAGTTGATATAGATTTGAACACTCAATTAATTTGATTTAAATAATAGGTTATGGAACTATTGGTATTTATTTGAATAGCTGTTAGTCCAACTTTTTCGGCAGCTAACGTATCTCTTCTACTGTCGCCAATAAAATAAGAGGTTGTTGTATCAACATGATATCTGGCAATTGCTTTTTCTAATAATAATGAATCTGGTTTTCGGCAGATACATTTTTCAATCACTACATGGTGTGGGCAATAATAAATATCTAACAAATCTACAGTTGCCTGCTTAAAAAGTTCGCTCATATGGGTATGAATAAGTTTAACATCGTTATGAGTATAAATGCCTTTTGATATTCCTCCTTGATTGGTAATTACGATAAATTGATAGCCTTTCTTTTTAAGTATTAAGAGTGCATCAAATAGCCCATCAACAATTTTAAAATCATTCACTCGATAAGTGTAAGCTCCTGGTTCAAAGTTAATTACTCCATCTCTATCTAAGAAAATAATTTTATTCACTGCTCTTAAATTTTTATAAAGATATGAAAAGAGCTTATGTTTTGCAAAAAATTAAACCCTTAATTGACTGCTGAAAGTAGTTGCATCACAAAGTTGGAAAAAGCTCCAGGGACAAAAAGTAATGTAAAAACAAAACCAAAAATAGCTCCCCAAATATGTGCATCATGAGCGATGTTGGTTCCTCCTTTTTTTTGCATGTACATTTCGTAAGCAATGTATAAAACGCCAAACACTAGTGGTGGAATGCTGATGGGGATAAACATAATTCCTATTCCACCACTAAAAGGCACAAATGCAATGGTAGAAAACAACACTGCTGAAACGGCTCCTGAAGCACCTACCGAATTGTAATTGTAATTATCTTTGTGTTTAATAATGGCGGGTAAAGTAGCAATTGCAATTCCTCCAATATAAATGAATAAATAATAGAGTATGCCTAATCCTTGTAATTGATTGAGTAAGATGCTTTCAACTGCATTTCCAAAAGAATACAGTACATACATGTTAAAAATTAAATGTAAGATATTATTTTGGTCGTGAATAAAAGCATGCGTAAAAACCCTGTACCATTCTTTTCTGTGAACTACTTGATAAGGGTTAAATACTAGTTTATTATACAATTCGGGGTTACTGTTGGCGTATAATGATACCGCAACAGTAATGATGATGATAATTAATGTGATTGATAAAACCATTAAAATAAAGTCATTTGGTTTTCTTCAGCATCTTCATCTAAGTTTTTTATTGGACCAGATTTTTTTTCTTTTTTAAGAGGTTGCTCCATTTTTTCTTCTGGAACATCCATAAAATCATCAGCTACAAAATCTTCATTTTCATCATCATCACTATCATCTTCTAGTTCATCGTTTAATTCAGCAGCAGCATCACGACCATCATTCTCGTCAGTATTTTGCAGCATAGGTTCTTTATAAGGCAAAGGTTCTAATAAATCGATATTTTTTACTTTAAGTTGTGTCAGTCTATTTCCAATGGCTTTCATGCCTTTTACAGTAATAAAAGATGCTAAAGCAATTGTTTCTTCCTCTTTTTGATTTCCTTTTATTTTTTGATAAGTCAATTGAATTTGTGGCAGCCAATCTGTTGAAACTACTTCTAAATGTGAATTTTCGTGTTCTGAAATAAACAATACTTTTTTATCGGTAGGTTCAGCTAAAAATCGTTTTACAAAATAGTGTTCCTTTTCACCATCAAAATAAACTGCTGAGATAGGTTTTTTTGGATTCCATTTTTCAATCACAATCATATCCTCTTCAAACTTGGTAAATAAATCGAAACCTGTTAAATGATATTCGCCACTTTGCATGATGGTTAATATTTTATCTTCGGCTTTAAACTCACCAATAAATTCACCTCTTCCTTCAGAGTTTAATCGTTGTACTGTATCATCAAACCATATTTTACGTGCTGATAAGGTAGAAACTCCTTTCTCTTTTAGTTCGATTTTTAATATAGGGTATTTGGTAACTCTGTTTCCCAAAGCAGTTCTTCCTTTTATTGCCAATTCGGAAAAGTCTATTTCGAATTTTAGTTTTCTTATGCTTGGTTTAGGTCGAAGCTTAATAATGATACTTTCCGCTTCACCATTAGGGTTTGCAGAAAACCAAAGCACTTTAGAATCTGGGGTTCCTTTTGTTAAATCGTATTCTTTGTCTCTGGTGATGGAAGTTACATCAAAACGTTTCATCATGGATGCACCAGTTTTACCATCTTGATAAATTAGGTTGTAAATAGTCCTTCTGTCTCCTTTTTTCCAAACTCCAACATGAATAATGCCTTTTCCAAAAAATGCTTTTTGAGTAATTTTTGAAACTATCATCACTCCATCTTCGCGGAAAACGATTACATCATCAATATCAGAACAATCGCAGACATAATCACATTCTCCTTTTTTTAATCCCATGCCAACAAAACCTTCTTCTTTGTTGACGTAAAGTTTCACATTATTTACAGCAACTTTAGTGGCATCAATACTCTCGAACGAGCGAATTTCAGTTTTTCGTTCTCTCCCTTCACCATATTTTCGTTTTAATTCTTTAAAGTAATTTATAGAAAAATCTATCAGGTTTAAAAGATTGTATTTCACTTGCTCTATTTCATTTTCCAACGACAATAATTTCTCTTCAGCTTTTTCAGAATCATGTTTTGTGATTCTTCTCATTCTTATTTCCAACAATCTTTTGATGTCATCATCCGTAACCTTTCTGATTAAAAGTTTAGTGAACGGTTTTAATAATTCATGGGTTAATTCTATTGCTTCTTCATACCCCAAACCATGAAGTTTAACATATAGTTTATTTTCGATAAATATTTTTTCTAAGGATGAAAAATGCCATTGTTCTTCTAATTCACCTAATTTAATTTCTAGCTCTAGTTTTAATAACGCTACTGTTCTTTGCGTAGAAATTTTGAGCATTTCGGTAACCCCAATAAATTTTGGAGTATCATCTTCTATAATTCCTGCATTTGGTGAAACAGAAATTTCGCAATCGGTAAAAGCATACAAGGCATCAATCATTTTATCTGGCGATTCTCCTGGAGCCAAATGAATTAATATTTCGACATTTTCTGCAGTGTTGTCTTCTACTTTTTTAATTTTTATTTTTCCTCTTGAGTTGGCTTTGATGATGGTCTCAATTAATTTATCAGTAGTTGTTCCAAAAGGTATCTCTGTAATTTTTAGGGTTTTTTTATCTTCTTGAATGATACGGGCTCTAATTTTTACTCTACCACCTCTTAACCCATCATTATAAGCAGAAACATCAGCCATACCTCCTGTAATAAAATCAGGGAAAAGGATAAATGATTTACCTTTTAAAATATTGATGGAGGCATCAATTAATTCGATAAAATTATGAGGCAACATTTTACAAGCCAAACCAACAGCGATACCTTCTACGCCTTGAGCTAGTAATAATGGAAACTTTACTGGTAGTGTATCTGGTTCTTTGTTTCTACCATCGTAAGAGGCTAACCATTTTGTAGTTTTTGCATTAAAAACTACTTCTAATGCAAATTTGGTTAACCGTGCTTCAATGTATCTAGGAGCTGCAGCTCTATCTCCTGTAAAGATATTTCCCCAGTTACCTTGGCAATCTATTAATAAATCTTTTTGCCCGAGTTGTACTAATGCATCTCCAATTGAGGTATCACCATGTGGGTGAAATTTCATGGTATTTCCTATGATGTTGGCAACTTTGTTGTAGCGTCCATCATCCAATTCTTTCATGGAATGTAAAATTCTTCTTTGAACAGGTTTTAAACCATCATAAATATGAGGTACAGCTCTTTCTAATATCACATAAGAGGCGTAATCCAAAAACCACTCTTTGTACATACCAGAAACCTGAATAACATTTTCTAACTGTTCGCCTTTGTTATCTTCAAACTCTTCGTCGTGTTCTATGTTATCGTCTTCGTTTTCTGCCATTTTATAAATTGAAAAATCTATTTTAACTTTTCTATATTTTTATTGCTTAATAATGATTTCATTTGAGAAATCGCTATTTAATTTAGTTGTTGCAAACGTATTGATTGTTCTAAATTTTGATGTATTAGTACCGCATTAATACTTTCCAAATTACTAAGTACAACCAATTGCTCCAAAATTGCATCATCTCTAATATTTTCTTCCTTTTTAGGATTTATGTCTCTCCATTGTTTAGCGGTTATGCCAAATAGTGCCACATTAAGTAAATCAGCTTTGGTTGAATACACATAATTTACTTGTTTGTTTAAGGTGGGTTCTAAAAATTGATTTCTTTCAAAAAACAAAGATACTAAATAAGATGCAAGGCATATTTTTTTTGCAATAGCTAAGGCTATTCCAAAAAAATATAACGCAGTCAGATTGTTTGTTATTTTTGCTCCCATTGGGTTTTCATAGTTTTTCATATACTGCTTCATCCGTCAGTTGACGGAATCTAGATAGTGTTTCAAAAATTTTCATTGTCTCTAAAAAACTATGAAAATTTTGATGCGAATCAATTTTTAGAATCCACCTTAATTCTTTTGGTATTAAGTTTTCTTTAATAGCATCGGTATGAATTTGATAATTAACTTTTGCTAATGTTCGTTGTAAGTTCCAATTACGGTTAAGCTGTTGGTTTTCTTCGTTTTTTAGCCGTTGAAATTCTTTAATAAAGTAAAATTTAAACTCAGCACTTAACCATGTCGCAAATTCAAAAGCGATGTCTTTGTGAGCAAAAGTTCCGCCATATCTACCTGTTTTAAAAATAATTCCAATTGCATTGGTTGTTTCTATCCATCGCTTAGGAGTTAACGAAAAACTATTTGAACCAGACAAATTTTTAATTCCATCGAATTCGATGGAATTAAAAGAAGGATTATTAAATTTTTCCCATAAGCCTATAAATTCTATGGTACTTCTGTTTCTTAGCCAGTTTTGTAAAATATAATCACTTCTTTCGTAATTGCGATACCGTGCAATATCAGTAAGAGATATAAATTCCTCATTATTGTTCTTTATAAGAACAATTGCAACACCTTGAACATTTATTTTTTTAGCTTTAGTCATTTATTTAAAATCACCATCAAACGCTTCGTCTCTTTCTATATTTTCTTCTTCACTTATACAGCAATTACATCAAATTAAAACGAATTGGAATAACAAATTCAACTTTTATTGGTGAACCATTTTGGTGACCAGGCTCCCATTTTGGCATTTTCTGAACAATTTCTTTTGCTTTAGAATTTAAACTATCATTTTCTCCGTCAATCACTTTTACGTTAATTATTGAGCCATCAGTATCTACAGTAAATCCGATAGAAATTGGAACGTATTGGTTATGATGTTCTTCTAAATATTTTTTTTTATCAAAATCTAATGGCAACTCAACATTTTTATCTAAAAATTCGTAAAAAGCATCATCTCCACCAGGAAATTGTGGCATTTTTTGCTGTCTATTTTCCAAAGAATTAACTTCTTTACTTTCTGATGATGGTTGAGCGTTTACTTTCATATTTTCAATAAAAATCATCAACAGAATTAACAGTAATTTTATTTGTTTTCTCATTGTTTTATTTTCAGTTTTTTCACTTTCCTAACTTTTCCTTTTTAGAGGGATTTGTTCGAGCTTTTTTAGTTACATTTCTTCTATAATGATATCTTTTTCTACTTTAAGATTTTCGATAATAAATTGTTGTCTTTCTGGTGTATTTTTACCCATATAATAATCGAGTAATTCTTCTATTGGTGTATCATGTCCAATAACAACAGGATCTAAGCGAATGTCTTTTCCAATAAAGAATTTAAACTCACTTGGTGATATTTCACCCAACCCCTTAAATCGTGTAATTTCAGGTTTTCCTTTTAATTCATCTATTGCACTTACTTTTTCTTCTTCCGAATAACAATAAATGGTTTTTGATTTATCTCTTACTCTAAATAAAGGGGTATCTAATACAAACAAATGACCATTTTTTATTACATCTGGAAAAAACTGCAAAAAGAAAGTGATTAATAATAAACGGATGTGCATTCCGTCCACATCTGCATCTGTAGCAATAATAATGTTCTTGTATCTTAAATCTTCAATGCTTTCTTCAATATTAAGTGCTGCTTGAAGCAGATTAAACTCTTCATTTTCGTAAACTATTTTTTTGGTTAAGCCAAAACAATTAAGCGGTTTTCCCTTTAAGCTAAAAACAGCTTGTGTATTTACATCTCTCGACTTTGTTATTGAACCAGAAGCTGAATCTCCCTCTGTAATGAATAACATCGTTTCTATTTTATTGTCGATTTCTTTAGAGTCGTTATAATGAACTCGACAATCTCTTAACTTTTTATTGTGCAATGCAGATTCTTTGGCTCTTTTTTTGGCAATATTTTTTATTCCAGCCATATCCTTTCGTTCTCGTTCCGACTGTAATATTTTACGTTGTAACGCCTCAGCAATTGGTGGATTTTTATGTAAAAAGTTATCTAATTCTCTTTTTAAAAAATCATGAACAAATGCTCTCATGGATGGACCCTCTGGACCCACTTCGGTTGAACCTAATTTAGTTTTTGTTTGTGATTCAAAAATAGGCTCCATTACTTTAATGCTGATTGCTGCTACAATGGATGAACGTACGTCTGACGCATCATAATCTTTGCCATAAAACTCCCGAATAGTTTTTACAATTGCGGCTCTAAATTCTGTTTGATGTGTACCTCCTTGTGGCGTGTATTGACCGTTTACAAACGAATAATATTCTTCGCCATAAGAAGGAGTATGTGTAATGGCTACTTCAATATCTTCACCCTTTAAATGAATAATGGGATAAATTGGAGTGCTGGAAAGATTTTGTTCCAAAAGGTCTTTTAAGCCATTTTCTGAATAAATTTTTTCCCCATTAAAATTAATGGTTAATCCAGTGTTCAAAAAGGCATAATTCCAAAGTAATTTTTCTACGTGTTGGGTTCGATATTGGTAATTCTTAAATATTTCTTCGTCAGGAATAAAAGTTGTTTTGGTTCCTTTTCTGAGTGTAGTGCTTTCTATTTCATAATCATTAACTAAATCTCCTCGTATAAACTCTGCTTTTTTAATTTGTTCATCTCTTACCGCTTCTACTCTAAAAAAACTGGAGAGTGCATTCACTGCTTTTGTTCCAACGCCATTCAATCCAACCGATTTTTTAAATGCTTTGGAGTCGTATTTTCCACCAGTGTTCATTTTAGAAACACAATCAATCACTTTCCCCAATGGAATACCTCGTCCGTAATCCCTTACTTTTACCTCTTTATCTTTTATGCTGACATCAATATTTTTTCCATGTCCCATTACATATTCGTCAATGGAATTATCGATTACTTCTTTGAGTAAAATATAAATTCCATCATCATAGGCTGCTCCATCGCCTAACTTTCCAATATACATTCCTGGTCGCAAACGAATATGCTCTTTCCAATCTAAGGAACGTATGTTATCTTCACTATAAATAACCTCTTCAGCCATATTTCGCTTAAAATATTAAATCTTTAAAATTAGAAATAAATAAAAGAGATTTAATCCTTTGTTTAAAAGGTTTATAAAGAAATTATTAACAATTGGAAGTGTTTAAAAATAGAAAAATATTTACCGATATGATTGATTTTTTAAAACGAATGCTCAACTTTTAGCTTCCGCCAAACAAGCCCATTTTGTTTCCTTCGGTATCTAAAAAATAAGCAAAATAACCTAAATTACTACCATCAATAAAGTTCTTAGGAATGATGTATTTATTTTCTTCAACTTTATTTTTGATTAAGGTTTTGCTCACTAATATTTGACCACCATTCGCAACAATTTTTCTTTCTAAATCGCTAATGGAAGGGTCTCCATCAAAAAATAAAACTACTCCTGATTTTACTTCTATGCCTCCATTATCAACTATTGCTCCCGTTATTTGTCCTTCATTTAGTTTAAAAATACCATGTCGAATTCCATTTAATTCAACTACATTTAATTCAATTCCAAAAACAGTAGTGTAAAAATTGGTAGCACGACTAAAGTCATTAGCAGGAATTTCAAACCAACGAATGATTTGTTTAAGGTGTTTTGTTTCTTCTTTATCTTTTTTAAAAAACCATGACATACCCTAAAATTACAAATAAAAATTACAAAACCAAAATTTCAAATTGTAAATCCAAAATCCGTTGATTCATATAGATTAACCACCTTCTCCTCCTCCATCAAAATTTTCGAAATCTCTTTCTGGTTTATTTTTTTTCTTTTGGTTAATACGATACGTAAAACTGACCCTAAAATTTTGAGAACGATGTCGTTGAAATTCACTTTCTGACACGAAATTTTCACCCTCAGCAACCCATCTTCTTTTTTTGGAGTTCAGTATATCGGTTGCATTAAAACTTAATGTTCCATTTCCTTTTAATAAATCGAACGAAAATCCAGCATCTAACGAGTAAAATGCTTTGGTTTCGCCCTGAGCAATTTTTTGAGGTGCTTTATAGTTAAATGAGGCTTGTAAATTTACTTTCTTTTTAATGCTCCATTTTGAGTTTAATTTAGTTGACCACGCATAATCGTCACTATCGTACTGAATTCCTGCAAATTCGCCAGCAATTATTTCTCTATAAAAATTAAAACTACCTCTTAAATTCCACCAAGTAATGATTTCATAAGAACCCGAAAATTCGACTCCAAGAGCTTCTTTAATTCCTAAATTTACTGGATTTCGTTTGGTTATTCCTTGACTGTCTGAGGTGGTTATCCAAGTTGTAAAATCAGTAGTGTATCGATAAAAGACATTAGATAATAAAGAACCTTTTTTTCCATTTTTTAAGTATCCTACTTCATAAGAATCAGTATATTCTGGAGTTAAATTGGGGTTTCCTGAAAAGGTATTTCTGGAATCACTAAAACTAAAAAAAGGCAATAAATAAAAATGCCGAGGTCGCTGAATTCTTCTGCTATAACTCACCTGTAATGAATTTTCTTTTTTTAATTCGTAAGTAAAATGAGCACTTGGAAAAAAGTCGAGGTACTCATTTTTGTTAATTTCATTGGCGGCTGTTAAATTGGTTTGAATATCAGAATATTCTGTTCTTACTCCTAGTTGGTAGGAAAAATTTTTAATTTTGTTCCCAAACATAATGTAAGCAGCCGATACTTTATCATTGTATATCAGTTTGTTTTTAAAACCTGGCATCACTTCCCAAGTACTAATGGTATCGTTCAATTGATCTACTTGGTAATCGTCCTCAATTTCCTTTAAGGTTGATTTTAAACCAAACTCTAGTTTACCTTTAAGTACAGGGTGAACATAATCGGTTTGAAACTGCCAATTTTTAGAGCTTTCATTGTTAAAAGCTTTTTGCTCCAAGTTATCACTAACTATATAATCGTTATTTTGGCTAATTGTAGAGTGTTCATTATCCACGCTTTCCGATTGCTGCACATCAAAAGTTAATAACCTATCTTTTTGCTTAAATGTTTTGCGGTAATTTAAGGAAACATCATGAGAAGACTCTTCTTTATCTTCCAGCTCTTGTCTGTCAACAGTTTGAGTTGCTACATCCAAATTATTAAAGTCGGAATAAGTTAAGTTGGTTTCATTGGTTCCATCTCCTAAACTATAATTGCCCGAAACGGTAAATGAATTGTACTGATTAATAAAAACTTCTGTACCTAATCTAAAATTATTAGATAAATTTATTCCTACAGTTTTTGAATTGCTTTTATAACTAAAACTAGTGTCAGGGTAGGTAAATTGCTGATGTAATTTTATATTACCTGGAGTTTCTCTATAACTTATTCCATAGCCTGTAAATACACTAAAATTTTTGCGTTTTAAGGTAATGTTAAAACCTCCACCAAAATTATTAGGATAGCCAAAATTGGCATCTATGGCTCCATTTATTCCTTCTCTTTTATCTCTTTTTAAAATAATATTAATAATACCAACTTCCCCTTCTGCATCATAACGAGATGAAGGATTGGTAATTACTTCTATTTTTTCAATTTGACTTCCTTGTAATTGTTTTAGTGCTTCGGAAGTGCTAATACCTGTCATTCCCGATGGTTTTCCATTGATTAAAATTCTCACATTTCCACTGCCTCGTAAACTTACGTTTCCTTCTATGTCAACATCAATAGATGGAACTTTATCTAATATTTCGGTTGCATCAGCTCCTTGATTGGTAACATCTTTATCTACATTGTAAATCCGTTTATCCAAATCTAACTCCATCAGATTTTTATCTTCCACCACATTAAATTCATCTAAATTTTTTACCGAAGTAACTAATTTAATTTTTTTTAAATCGACATCTTTGTTTGTTATTTCAATGCTGTTAATGACTTTGGTTTCGAAACTTAAAAAAGAAATTTGAGCATAATAATTTCCAGGAGGTAAAGGAATTGAAAACCTTCCATTCATTTCTGTTGCACTTCCTTTTACATAACTGGAATCTTTTGTGTTAAAAACACCAATTGCCACATAAGGCAAACCTTCGTTTTTATCATCTAATATTTGACCAAAAAGGTTGACAGAAAGTGCATTTTTTTGTGCAAAACTGTTAATGAAAAGTAAGAAAAATAATATGTGTAATAAACTGTTTTTCAATTTTAGATAGAATAGCGTGTAAAAATAGTTATCTTACAACAACAACTATCTTAATTTATGTTAAAAATAAAGGTTGTTATTGTATTACACATTAAAACGAAAGTGCATAATGTCTCCATCTTCAACAATGTATTCTTTACCTTCAACTCCTAATTTACCTGCATCTTTACAAGCTGATTCAGAACCCAAGGTTATAAAGTCGTTAAACTTTATGACTTCAGCTCTAATAAAACCTTTTTCAAAATCGGTATGAATTACTCCAGCGGCTTGTGGAGCAGTCATTCCTTTGTTGATTGTCCATGCACGAACTTCTTTTACTCCTGCAGTAAAATAAGTATCTAAATTTAATAAACGATAAGCAGCTCTGATTAACAGATTTACTCCTGCTTCTTTTAATCCTAAATCTTGTAAAAATTCTTGTCGTTCTTCGTAAGTATCTAATTCAGCAATATCAGCTTCAATTTGAGCTCCAATCATAATTACTTCAGCATTTTCGTCTTTTACATTTTCTTTTACTTGCTTCACATAATCATTGCCTGTTAGTACCGAATTTTCATCCACATTACAAACGTATAAAATAGGTTTGTTCGTTAATAAATACATATTTTTTATAAAAACTTCTTCGTCTTTTGTAACCTCAACTGTTCTGGCAGATTTACCTGCATTTAAAGCATCAACAAATCGCTGAAGAACATCGGCTTCTTTCACTGCACTTTTGTCACCTGTTTGCACTTTTCTTCTCATGCCTTCCAATTTTTTCTGCACAGTTTCTAAATCTTTTAGCTGCAATTCTGTATCAATAATTTCTTTATCTCTAACTGGATTAACCGATCCATCAACATGCACCACATTGGCATCATCAAAACATCTTAATACGTGAATAATGGCATCTGTTTCCCGAATGTTGGCTAAAAATTTATTCCCTAATCCTTCTCCTTTGCTTGCTCCTTTAACCAAACCAGCAATGTCAACAATCTCGATAGTTGTTGGTTGAATCCTTTCTGGATTTACTAATTTTTCTAATTTTTCTAACCGATCATCAGGCACAGTTATAACACCAACATTGGGTTCTATGGTGCAAAAAGGAAAATTTGCAGCTTGAGCCTTCGCATTCGACAAACAATTAAATAAAGTAGATTTCCCAACATTAGGTAATCCAACTATACCACATTTTAAAGCCATATTTTTTTGATTTTTAGCGGGCAAATATAAGGTAATAAATTGAATAGTTACTAACAATTACGGAGTGAAAATATAATGACAATCGAATAAAATGTAAACTAATCTTTTACTTAATTATTGTCATTAATAATGATTCCCATCGCTGCCGCATTTAACGAAGTGTAACTTGTGATAAGAGTAAAACTGAAAAAGAATAATTTTGTAGAATCAGTGAATTATAGAATGAGTTACGCTAACGCTAAACTCTTTCCAGCAAAGGATTTGAAATAAATGCAGTTAACCATATCAATATGGAGGTAGTTTGCCGCTGTGCCATTACCATTTTTATGCTTACGCAAAATCTAAAATGACAAGCTTGTTTTTAGTTTTCATTTGGCAAGGTGGGTATTATTTGAATAAATCATCACGTAACCACACATACGTAATAACTAAAATTATCAACAATTATCACGTAAGAATTAATTTAGACGTGATTTATAGGTAACTTTGGCTTGTTAATAACTAATAACTCACATTATGGGCTTCGGAGAACGATTAAAAGAAGCTAGAATTGAGAAAGGTCTTTCTCAAACTGAACTAGGTAAATTGGCTGGTGTTCATTATACCCAAATTGGAAGAT
>PFUQ01000102.1 GCA_002790175.1 Flavobacteriales bacterium CG_4_9_14_3_um_filter_32_8 | reverse complement strand
TTAGTTAATAATTTTTTGTTAATACAGCAAATATACAAGATATCAGGCTATCAAAATAATGACTATCATCATTTATTAATTTGATTTTTAAATTAAAAAATACTGTTAAATACACGAATTTCTCCTGCGTTTTAGCAGAAAAAAAGTAAATATTTTATTCTTTTAAAATATTTACAATGTCCATATTCTCACCCTTCAATAATGATAATAATTATTGTAACTATTTCTTTTCATTATTTTACCTTTGAGCCCTCTATTAAGACCCTATTAAGATGAAACAAACAATCCCCATCGAATTTTGTTTAACTACTCTATCTGATTTACCCATAATTGATGTACGTTCGCCAAGTGAATATAAAAAAGGGCATCTTCCTAATGCGATAGCTATTTCTTTATTTACCGATGATGAAAGAGCTGAAGTGGGCACTACTTATAAGCAAGTATCAAAAGAAAAAGCAATAGAATTAGGGTATCAATTTGTTACCCCTAAACTGGAATACTTTTTTTCTCAATCATTAGCAGTTGCACCAAAAAAGGAAGTGGTTGTTTATTGTTGGCGAGGAGGCTTAAGAAGTAATGCTTTTGGTAGTTTTTTGGAAGAAAGAGGGTTTGAAAAAATATATATTGTTGAAGGTGGTTACAAAGCCTATCGAAATTATATATTTCGTTTTTTTGAAAAACCTTTTATTTTAAATGTGTTGGGAGGTTATACAGGTAGTGGAAAAACTGAAATACTACATTGTTTAGCAGAAAAAAACGAACAGGTTATTGATTTAGAAGGATTGGCTAATCACAGAGGTTCAGCTTTTGGGGGGATAGACCTACCACCTCAACCCACTACCGAACAATTTGAGAATAATCTTTATGCCGAATTAGAGAAGTTAGATATTAATAAACCCATTTGGATTGAAGATGAAAGTAGTGCTATTGGAAAAATAAACCTTCCTATAGGATTATATAACCAAATGAGAATACAATATATTTATTTTTTAAACATCTCACAACAAGAAAGAGCTAAACATTTAGTTGCTACTTATGCTAATTTAAATGCAGTGGGTTTGTCTGATGCTATTGGAAGAATTTCAAAAAGATTAGGGTATGATAAAGCAAAATTGGCTTTACAAGAACTGAAAAACAAGAATTACGAAAAAGTAGTGGAATTGGTACTTGAATATTATGATAAATATTACCTAAGAGGTTTGCAAAAAAGAGATTCCTCTAAAATTATTGAATTAAAAATAGCGAAAATCAATCCTGTAAAAAATGCAACCTATTTAATAAATTTAAAAAGATGAGTATGATAGAACCTATAAAACTAACAAAATATAGCCATGGAGCAGGTTGTGGATGTAAAATTTCACCAAAAGTGTTAACCACTATTCTTCATTCAGATATTCCGCACTTAGCAGATGCTAAACTTTTAGTTGGAAACGACACCAGAGATGATGCTGCTGTTTACGACATGGGAAATGGAACGGCAATCATCAGCACAACCGATTTTTTTTTACCCATTGTTGATGACCCTTATACTTTTGGGCAAATTGCTGCAACTAATGCCATTAGCGATATTTATGCTATGGGAGGGAAACCCTTGTTGGCAATTGCTATTTTAGGCTGGCCCATCGATAAAATTGCTCCAGAAGTTGCCGCAAAAGTGATGGAAGGAGGAAGAAAAGCATGCAAAGATGCAGGAATTCCTTTAGCAGGAGGACATAGCATTGATAATCCAGAGCCCATATTTGGTCTTGCGGTTACTGGAGTAATTCATATTAATGACTTAAAACGTAATAATTCGGCTCAAGCAGGAAGCACGCTTTACCTTACTAAACCTTTAGGAGTAGGTATTTTGTCAACCGCTCAAAAGAAAGGCTTGTTAGAAGATGTTCATAAAGACATTGCCACCAATTCAATGCTAATTTTAAATGATGTTGGCATTGAATTGGCAAAAATAAAAGAAGTAAATGCCTTAACAGATGTAACTGGATTTGGACTTTTAGGACATTTGCTAGAAGTCTGTGAAGGAAGCGATGTTTCAGCAATTATTGATTACAATAAAGTGCCAATATTTCCAGAAATAAAAGAATACATCAAAAAGAAATGTATTCCAGGAGGAACACTAAGAAACTGGGATAGTTACGGCTTTAAATTGGACATTACTGATGAAGATCAGAAAACTATTCTTTGCGACCCACAAACTAGTGGAGGATTGTTAATTGCGGTTAGCGAGGAGGCTTCAGCAAAAGTTGAAAATCTACTAAAAAGTAAAGGTTTAATTGCTCATTCTTTTGGCAAATTGGTTAAAAAAATGAATGTGCCTATTCAAGTATTAGCTT
This sequence comes from Flavobacteriales bacterium CG_4_9_14_3_um_filter_32_8, assembly GCA_002790175.1. Classification (GTDB taxonomy): domain Bacteria; phylum Bacteroidota; class Bacteroidia; order Flavobacteriales_E; family Vicingaceae. The sequence continues at coordinate 2,338 of PFUQ01000102.1, read as the reverse complement.
GAAAAAGTACTTCAAATAGTTATTAAATTAAAAGTCGTGGAGTTATTTATGTTATTTCACACAACAATAATTACATTTGTTTTTCTAAAATATACAAATTATGAAATACACCGCTATAGACAAATCCTTATACATTTTTAATAGGAAAAATTTTGTAAAAAAATTAAAACCTAAATCAGTTGCTATATTTAATTCTAACGATTTAATGCCAACAAACGCCGATGGCACTATGCAATTTCGTCAAAATAACGATTTATTATATTTAAGTGGAGTCGATCAAGCCGAATCTATTTTGGTCATTTTCCCTGATGCTTCTAATCCAAAACACCGCGAAATATTATTTGTGAAAGAAACTAGTGAATTAATTGCCATTTGGGAAGGTGAAAAATTAACGAAAGCAAAAGCAACCCAACAATCTGGCATTGAAACCATTTATTGGACTTCGGAGTTTGACCAAATTTTTTTGGCTTTAGCTGTTGAGGCAGAAAACATTTACTTAAATCAAAACGAACACTTAAGAGCCATTACTGTTGTTGAAACTAGAGATGATAGGTTTGGAAAAGCATGTAGAGCAAAATATCCTTCTCATAACTATGAACGATTAGCTCCAATCATGAAAACATTACGACCAATAAAATCACAATTAGAAGTAGATACCATTCAACATGCCTGCAACATTACCGAAAAAGGATTTAGACGAGTTCTAAAATTTATAAAACCTGGTGTTATGGAGTATGAAATTGAAGCAGAATTTGCTCATGAATTTTTAATGAATCGTTCACGAGGTTTCGCCTACGAACCAATTATTGCTTCTGGATTTAATGCTTGTGTGTTGCATTACATAGAAAATAACAAAGAATGTAAAGCAGGGGATGTTATCTTAATGGATGTCGCTGCAGAATACGCCAACTATGCTTCTGACATGACAAGATGTTTGCCTGTGAGCGGAAGGTTTACTGCCAGGCAACGAGCGGTTTACGATGCTGTTTTGCGGGTTATGAAAGCTGCTAAAGGAATGCTTGTTCCTGGAACCATTCACGACGAATACCAAGAAGAAGTTGGTAAAATTATGGAATCAGAACTTATTGGATTAAAATTGATTGATAAACATGATGTTGCCCAACAAGATGCTAAAAACCCATTGTATAAAAAATACTTTATGCACGGAACTTCCCACCACATGGGATTAGATGTGCATGATATCGAAAATAGAACAACTCCTTTTGCTGCAGGAATGATATTGACCATCGAACCAGGGATTTATATCAGAGAAGAAAATTTAGGAATCCGTTTAGAAAACAACATCTTGATTACCGAAAAAGGTCAGCTCGATTTAATGGCTAATATTCCATTAGAAGCCGAAGAAATAGAAGATTTGATGAATGCTTAAATCACTCCACCCTTTCTTCCAAAAGTTTCCTCCCTTGAGGGAGGATTAAGGTGGGTGAAATAAAAAATAGCGTGAAAGAACAATTCATAAAATTTAAAAACATCAACGTAAGTTTTACGGATACTGGAAAAGGTAAAGCTGTTGTTTTTTTACATGGTTTTTTAGAAGCAAAAGAAGTTTGGGAGAACTTTGCTAAACGACTTTCTAAAACTCAACGGGTAATTACTATCGATTTGTTAGGACATGGAAAAACAGACTGTTTAAGTTATGTGCACACCATGGAAGAAATGGCAGAAGCTGTATTGAAGGTGTTGCACCATTTAAAACTGCGTAAATACTTTTTAATTGGACATTCTTTGGGAGGTTATGTCAGTTTAGCACTTGCCGAAAATTACCCCGATAATATTAAGGGATTGTGTATGTTTCACTCTTCATCAAATGCTGATAATAAGCAAAAACAAAAAGATAGAGATAGACTCATAAAAGTAGTGAAACGAAATCCTAAAATTTTCATCGATGAAGCTATTCCTCATCTATTTAATACTAACTACCAACCTTATCAGGAAGAGATAAAAAAGCTAAAAAAAATAGCGGAAGCAACTTCTAAACAAGGAATAATAGCAGCTTTAGAAGGAATGAAAATACGATTAGAACGAGAAATTATTGTAAAATTTTCTCCTTACCCTGTGCTTTATATTATTGGAGAAGAAGATACTATTTTGCCCTGTAGTGATTTAATTGAACAAGCAAAATTACCAGAAAATGGAACTTATTTATTGTTAAAAAATGTGGGGCACATGGGTTTTATAGAAGCAGAGCAAGAAACGTACGATGCAGTGAAGCGATTTGTAACTAGGAATTAATAGGTATTATTTTCCATTAAACTCACTCATGGTTCTACCTAAACCAATGGCACCAAAACTTTTAATTGCTTGAGCTGCTTTTTCT
>PFUQ01000078.1 GCA_002790175.1 Flavobacteriales bacterium CG_4_9_14_3_um_filter_32_8 | reverse complement strand
GTTTTTTAAAACGATCTAAAGGATGTGCTGTTGGATATGTTGCTAATTTTTCGACTTCATCTAAAATTGCATTGCCCACAATAAAAACTGCCGTTTCAGATTCTTTGTATAAATACTCAAGTATTTCATTAAAGTTTATGGAAGCTTTTCTATGCCATTCTATATTTATTTTCTTTTTAGCCATTTTTTACTTTGGATTACCACTTCATCGTGGCTGAGGCTTTTACCTTGTTTAACTTCCTTTAAAGCCAACTCTATTTCAGTATTGTATTGTTCCACACTGATACGTTTTTCCTGTGTATCTATATGTAAAATATTTTTTACAATAGCCAACACTAATGCCTGTTGTCGTTCTAATAACAGAGGAAGATAGGTGTTTAGTTCTTTTGTTATTGTAATCATCGTATTTAGATTTCGTTCATTACAAAGATAATTATTTTTTCCTCAAACTTCCGACTTCCGACTTCTGTCTTCATTTATTTAATTAATGTTTTATCTCTCAGAGCATAAATTCTTTCAATAATATCAACCACTTTTAATCCTTCTAATGCATTGGTTGTAGCGGTTGTTCTACCTTTTAAGGTGTTAATTACGTTTTCGATAATGTAATGATGATTTGCAGCAGAACCTTTATATGGACCGTAATCGTTGGGAGGATTTGATGCTTTTAATTTTGGCATTTCATACCCTTCAATATGGCAAACTTCTACTTCATTCATGTATTGACCACCAATTTTAACGCTGCCTTTTTTAGCGATAATAGTAATGCTACTTTCTAAATTTTGAGTTGCAATTGCTGTTGAATAATTTAAAGACCCCATACCTCCTTCAATAAAATCGAAAGAAACAAATCCAGAGTCTTCAAAATCAATTGTGTTTTGATGTGTGAAATTATTAAATTTTCCCTGAATATTGGTAATATCGCCAAACAGCCAATACATAATATCAATAAAATGTGAAAATTGGGTAAAAAGAGTTCCTCCGTCTAATTCTTGAGTTCCTTTCCATCCCCCTTTTTTATAGTATCTGTCATCTCTATTCCAGTAGCAATTTAGCTGAACCATAAAAATATCACCTAAAACTTTATTTTCTATCAACTCTTTTATCCAAACTGAAGGCGGAGAATAGCGGTTTTGCATCACAGCGAAAACATGTTTGTGATTTCTTAACGCTTTAAAAATTACTTTTTCACATGATGCTTTCGATAATCCTATTGGTTTTTCTACCACTACATGTATATCTTTATCTAACACCAATGAAGCCTGTGAAGCGTGTAATCCATTTGGTGTGCAAATATTAATAACATCAATGTTTAATGAGGAATTTAATAATTTATCTACAGAATTAAAAAAAGGAACATCGTATTTTTCAATACCTAAATTTTCTTTTTTACCTACATCACAAAGAGCAACCAATTCTGCTTCTTTATTTCCTAATATCATTTCAGCATGGCGTTTACCAATATGACCACAACCTACTACAGCAAATTTTATTTTTTTATTTTTATCTGTCATATTTTCTTTTTAACGACAAGGAGTTAAAACCCTTGTTAAACTTATAATTTTATAATTAAATTATTTTCCAATCTATATTTTTGGTTGGTTTCTGGACAAGTTGCAAACCCATCTTTATCGAAAACCAACCGATGTCCATATTCGCTTACCCAACCCAATTGTTTGGCAGGATTACCCACCCACAACGAATAAGCAGGAATATTTTTAGTTACTACGGCTCCTGCTCCAATAAAAGCATAAGCACCGATATCATGCCCACAAACAATAGTTGCGTTGGCTCCAATTGAAGCTCCTTTACCAACATGTGTTTTTAAATATTCATCTTTTCTATTTACTGCACTTCTTGGGTTTATTACATTGGTAAAAACCATTGATGGGCCTAAAAAAACGTCATCATCACAAGTTACGCCTGTGTAAATAGAAACATTGTTTTGAATTTTAACGTTTTTACCTAAAACAACATCTGGTGAAACTACTACATTTTGACCAATATTACAGTTGTCTCCAATGATACAATTAGGCATAATATGTGAAAAATGCCAAATTTTGGTGCCTTTTCCAATTTTACAGCCTTCATCTATTACGGCTGTTTCGTGTGCGAAGAAAGTTTCGGGTTTCATGTTTGAAGTTTGAACTTATTTATTTAATATATTTTTTAAAATCTTTATGTTCTACTTTGTTTAATTCATCTTGATTTAATCCTTTAAAATAATCGTACGTTATTTTAAGTCCTTCTGCTCTATTTACTTTTGGTTCCCAACCCAATAATTTTCTGGCTTTCGTAATATCTGGTTGACGTTGCATCGGGTCATCAATGGGTAATTCTTTAAAAATTATTTTTTGTTTGGTGCCAGTCAGTTTAATAATTTCTTCAGCAAATTGTAAAATAGTTATTTCATCAGGATTTCCAATATTTACAGGTTCTGCATAATCACTCAACAACAAGCGATAAATGCCTTCAATTAAATCATCGACATAACAAAAAGAGCGGGTTTGATTTCCTTTTCCAAATACCGTTAAATCCTCTCCTCTTAAAGCTTGACCAATAAAAGCAGGCAAAACTCTTCCATCGTTCAGTCTCATTCTTGGTCCATAGGTATTAAAAATTCGAACTATTCTTGTTTCTAGACCATGGTAACGGTGGTAAGCCATGGTTATCGCTTCTTGAAAACGCTTGGCTTCATCATAAACACCTCTTGGTCCAATAGGATTTACGTTTCCCCAATATTCTTCGGTTTGAGGATGTACTTTTGGGTCGCCATAAACTTCAGAAGTTGATGCAATTAACATTCTTGCATTTTTTGCTTTAGCTAATCCTAATAAATTATGTGTTCCTAATGAACCTACTTTTAATGTTTGAATAGGAATTTTTAAATAATCGATGGGTGAAGCTGGAGAAGCAAAATGTAAAATATAATCTACTTCACCTTCAATTTTGATGTACTTCGAAATGTCGTGGTTGACAAACTCAAAATTTTTATTACCAGCAAGGTGTTCGATATTTTTTAAGTCGCCAGTAATCAGATTATCCATTGCAATAACATGATAACCTTCTTTTATAAAACGATCACAAAGGTGTGAGCCTAAAAATCCAGCAGCACCAGTTATTAAAACATTTTTTTTATTTGACATTTTAGATTAGAAATTTTAGTTATTAAAAATTCTCACATTTACACATTTTCATATCTGCACATCATCTAATTAAGTTTCGTCCAATGCTACTGTAATAAAAACCAAGTTCTTTCATTTCAGCAATGTCGTACAAGTTTCTTCCATCGAAAATAACTTTTTGTTTCATTTCTTTGGCTAATAAATCAAAATCTGGGTTTCTAAACAATTGCCATTCTGTAGCAATAACTAGGGCATCCGCACCTTTAATGGCTTCATCTCTGCTTGTTGCAAAAGTTATTTTATTGTTGTATGATGCTTTTACATTTTCCATTGCTTCGGGGTCGTAAGCCACAATTTCAGCACCTTCACGCAACAGTTCATCAATTATGTATAATGCTGGAGCTTCACGAATATCGTCAGTGTCTGGTTTAAATGCCAAACCCCACAATGCAATTTTTTTACCTTTTAAATTGTTTTTAAAATATTCCTTAATTTTTGGAACGATAATGGTTTTTTGTTCTTCGTTGATACGCATTACAGCATCTAAAATTCCAAAATCATAACCATACTCTTTTCCTGATTTGGCTAATGCCTGAACATCTTTTGGAAAACAACTTCCTCCGTAACCTATACCTGGAAACAAAAATCGTTTGCCAATACGTGAATCTGAACCAATTCCAATTCGAACCATGTCCACATCTGCACCAACTTTTTCGCAAAAATTGGCAATTTCATTCATAAACGTAATTTTTGTTGCTAAAAATGAATTGGCTGCATATTTGGTAAGTTCTGCCGATTTTTCGTCCATAAAAATAATTGGATTTCCTTGTCGAACATACGGTTTATAAAGATGTTCCATCACCTCTCTAGCTCTGGTAGATGAAGTTCCGATAACTACTCTATCGGGTTTTAAAAAATCATCAACTGCATATCCTTCACGTAAAAATTCGGGGTTGGACACCACATCAAATTCAACTGTTGCATTTTTTGCAATAGCCAACCTTACTTTTTCGGCTGTTCCAACAGGAACAGTACTTTTATCAACAATAACTTTATAATCATTTATTATTTTACCCAAGGTATCAGCAACTCCTAAAATGTAGGATAAATCAGCAGAACCGTCTTCACCAGGAGGCGTTGGTAATGCTAAAAAAATTATTTTAGCGTCTTTTATTGCTTCAGTAATATCGGTTGTAAATGTTAGTCTGCCTTGCTTAATATTTCGTTCAAACAATACATCTAAATGAGGCTCATAAATGGGTATTTCTCCATTTCTCATCTTTTTAACTTTAGCTTCATTAATGTCAACGCAAACTACATTGTTACCTGTTTCTGCAAAACATGTACCTGTTACTAAACCAACATATCCTGTTCCTATAACCGCTATATTCATTTATCTAATTTACAAATTAATAAATTCCAACACTGAATCTGTAATGTATTTTAATTGATTTTGATCTAACTCTGTATGCATGGGTAAAGATACAACAGATTCACATAATTCTACGGTTACTGGAAAGTTTTCATTATTAAACTCTGGTCGAAGATACGCTTTTTGTTGGTGTAGTGGAACTGGGTAATAAATCATAGCTGGAATTCCTTTTTGATTTAAAAAAGCAATGAATTCTTCCCGATTTATTTTTT
>PFUQ01000186.1:19455-19597 GCA_002790175.1 Flavobacteriales bacterium CG_4_9_14_3_um_filter_32_8 | reverse complement strand
GTAAAAGTTTTTTTAACTATTATTTGCAAAATAATAGTTTTATTTTTATTTTAGCCTAAACTAAAACATTTAACATTATGGAAGAAAGTACAGGAATTATTAAAAGCACCAAAAATGGTGGCTCAGAAGGTGTAATTACCGA
>PFUQ01000186.1:0-19361 GCA_002790175.1 Flavobacteriales bacterium CG_4_9_14_3_um_filter_32_8 | reverse complement strand
ACACCGAATGGAAGTACTGTGGTTAACATTTTAAAAGGGAAACTACCTTAAACAAAAAAACCTCAAAATTGAGGTTTTTTTGTTTAACTTATATATTTGAACTCTTATTTATCTTAAGCCTTTACCGCTAAAAATTCGTCCTGTTGTTAAAGAAGGAGACAACGTAGTTTATCTTTCTTTTTTTACACAAGGTGGAGATATAGCTCATATCATTAAAGAAAAGTACAAATAAGCAAAAACCTAACAGTCCTTCAGTTAACGGAGCAGAAGTAATAGGTTAATTTTTAGAACTCCCTCTATATTCTAACGCCTAAATTATCCGCCAGTAGTCGGATTTGTATTATTTGACGTTCGAGAATTGACTTCGTCAAATTCTCACACCAATAATGCAAACATCGTCAATTTGTTCAATTTCTCCTCTCCATTTTTTAAATGAATCAGAAAGAAGCTCATGTTGTTCCTCCATTGGTTTTTCATGAATTGATAAGAGCATCTCTCTAAAAGGCTTGTACATGAATTTTTTACCTTTTGGTCCGCCAAATTGGTCGGCATAACCATCGGAGAAAGTATAAATTACATCTCCTTTTTCTAAATTCATAACATGTTTTGTAAATGGTTTTGCATCAATATATTTTCCAATAGGTTGTTTGTCAGGCTTTATTTCTGTGAGCTCTCCATTCCTAATAAAATACAAACCATTATTAGCACCAGCAAAACTCAATTTATTACTTTCTGTATTGATGGTACATAAAGCGATATCCATACCATCTTTCACCTCATTATCACTTTTTTCAAAAGTTTCTATCACTAATTCTCTAGTTTTATTTAGAATTTCATCAGGTTCTACCAGCATAAATTCACGAACGGCTCTATTCATTGCATTATGGCAAACTAAACTCACCATTGCTCCTGGCACCCCATGTCCTGTGCAGTCTGCAGCAGCAAAAATAATGAGATTATTAACACCTTCCATCCAATAAAAATCTCCTGCCACAATGTCTTTAGGCTCATAAAGAATAAAACTATCAGGAATATAGCCTCTTACTAATTTTAAAGGAGGTAAAATGGCATCTTGTATTCTTTTTGCATAGTTAATACTATCTGTAATTTCTTTATTTTTATCTTCTAAAATATGGTGTTGTATTTCAATTTCCTCTTTTTGGGAGGAAATAACAATGTTGGCTTTATTTTTTAGTCGATAACTTCGGTAAGCCAATATTCCTAATGCAGAAACAACGATTAAGAAAACCAATGAAAGCCAAATAATCGATTTTTGAGATTCGATTGTTCCTTCTTTAGCAACAATTTCATGACCTTGAACTTTTATTGTTTTTCCTTGTTTGTTAACTAACAATTCTTTCACTTTTAATTTTTTTTCTATATCAACATATTCATCTTGAATAGCAGTTAGTTTTTGTTTTTCTCCTTCTAATTTTTCTTGTTGTTGCGAAAGTTCCTTTATGGTAGCAGCTACATTGGAATTTAGCATTTCTAAATTTTCTTGCTGAATAGCTATTTTTTGGAGTTGTTCAGTAATTAAGTTTTTTTGTTTTTCTATTTCCTTTTGTGATTCTTCGATTTGCTTTTTTGATTCGGCAATTTGTTTTTCTTTAATTGACAATTCAGCTTCTTGTTGTTTTAATTGATCTTTTTGAATCTCAATTTTTTTAGAATTGGTTTCAATTTCACTCAATAATCTTTTTTGTTCTTTAACTATCTTAGCCAGATCTTTCGTGTCAATTTCAACAGTTTTATCTGAAGTATTTGCCAAGTTCTCAAATTTATTAATCAATCCGTTCCATTCTTTTTCAGATTTAATGGCAACAACAGTTAATAATTTACTTACTTTTAAACCTGCAGCTTCACATTTCTTTTCATTTAATTCGTATTGAACTTTATCACCATCCATAATAAAATTAATCATGGATTTTCCATAAGGATAGTCTTTAGAAACAACTAAAATATGTTTATTGGCAATGGCTGCATAAATGGCTTCAAACTTTAACGAAGCTGCTTTATCAAAATATAAAATTTGAATATCATCTAACTGGGTAAGGTCGTTAAGTCGTTTGATTTTAATGGGTAAATTTTTCGCTTTTTCAGTTTTAGAAATGGTAACTAATTCATCATAAACCAAATCTCCGTCATCTCCCATAACGCCTACATTAAAAGAAGTTAGTTCGTTGAAATTCGACCAATCTACATATTTAAAAAAATTATAAATAAAGGTGGCTTGCTTTTTAGAGTTGGAGCTTTCTTCTTGTGCAAAAGTGTTATTGCCTAGGTGGGCCATTGAAAAAAACAGGATAAAAACTCTAATAATTACATTGTATTTTTTCATGAGACTAAGATACGTAAAAAACTTATTGTTCTACTCCTTATTTTACAAAGGTCTTAAAAAAATAGCAATAGTTTTTGTGGAATATATTTTTTTTCAACATCTAAGAGGTATAATTTAAAAAATATAGCCATGAAAACATCCATAAAAAAAAGACTGCAAAATACAATTATCGCAGTATCAACAATTTTGTTCTTAGGTTCGTTAATGCCTGGAACTTTTACAGAAGAGATTTTATCCAATGAATTTCTAAACAATTTAAAGTCAAAACTTAAAGAGTTAGATAACGAAAATCCAGAAGATAGGGTTTATCTGCAATTTGATAAACCAATGTATAAACCTGGAGAAACTATTTGGTTTAGTGCTTATGTTAGAAATGGGTCGGACTTAAAACCATCCATTAAAAGTGAAATTTTGCATGCTGAATTAATTGACCCCAAAGGAAATGTGATTGAAACTAGAAATTTAATTGCACAAAAGGGGAAAACAAATTCCGAGTTTGAAATCACCGAAAATATGATGGGTGGTTTGTATAAAGTGAAAGCATATACCAACTGGCAAAAAAATTCATCCACTTTTTTTGAAAAAGAAATTCAAGTTCAAAAAGTGGTATTGCCTCGTTTAAAAATGAAATTAGAATTTCAACGAAAGGCTTATGGACCAGGTGATGATGTCATTGCTAAATTAGATTTGAATACCTTAGAAAATAAACCTTTGAGTGATTATGAGTTTAATTATGTTGCACAATTAAATGGTAAAAACATTTTAACCAAAAAGTTTAATACCAATGAAATAGGTGAAGCTTATGTGAAATTTGAATTACCAGAAGAGCTAGCCACCAACGATGGTTTGCTAAACATTATGATAGCTTATGAGGGAAAAACTGAAAGCATTTCACGTTCTATTCCAATTACTTTAGGAAACATTGATTTGTCGTTTTATCCTGAAGGAGGAGATTTAGTGGAAGGCTTAGAAACCAATGTTGCATTTAAAGCAATTGATGAATTTGGTAAACCTGCCGATATTGAAGGTGTTGTAAAAGATAAAACAGGAAGAATTACTGCTGAATTTACCAGTTTTCATAACGGAATGGGTGCTTTTGTATTTGAACCTAAAATTGGTCAAGATTATCAAGTGTTTATTACCAAACCTAAAGGAATTACAAAAGCTTATACATTGCCAGAAAGATTAAGCAGAGGTTGGGTGTTAAATGTAACAGATAATAAAGATAACTTGGATGTAGTCATTAATTCTACCGAAGACGAAACCATGTCGTTAATGTGTCAGGTAAGAGGTGTTGCTTATTTTACCAGAGAAGTAAACGTAACTAGAGGAGAAAATGAATTTAAAGTTCCTTTAGATAAGTTTCCGATTGGTGTTGCACAAATTACGTTGTTCGATAGTAGAGAAATTGAAAGAGCAGAACGATTAGTGTTTGTGAACAAAGACAAAAAAATGAACATCCAGATAATTACCAACAAAGAGAAATACTTACCAAGAGAAAAAGTGCAAATGACACTAAAAGTTACAGATGAAAGAGGGTTGCCAATTCCAGCAAATCTTTCGATGTCGGTGGTAGATGATAAATTATTAAGTTTTGCGGATGACAAAACCAGTAACATTTTAACAAGTTTACTATTAGAGCAAGACCTTGCTGGAAAAGTGGAAGAACCTAAATTTTACTTTGACCCGAAAGAAGAAAAAGCAACTGAAGCTTTAAATTATTTATTGATGACAGACGGTTGGAGAAGATACAAATGGGAACAAGTGATGGAAGAAAATTTACCAGCTATGGCTTATGTAGGAGAAAAAGCATTGGTTGCTGGTATCGTTTATAAAGAAGATGGAACCGTGTTTGATGGAGCAACGCTAACTTTGAGCGATGGAAGTAATAGAAAATACAAAACCGATGAAAAAGGTCAGTTTGTATTGAATAATATAGAATTGTACAGTCCAGTTAGTTTATTGGTATCTGCACCAAATTATCAACCCCAAAATATGTACATTAATTCTTATAGAGCGGATTATAGTGCTTATTTGTACAAACCCTATAAATATCCTACAAGTAGAACTGGAGTTAATAGAGCAAAATTTGCTGCTGCTCCAAAAGGAAAAGCAGAAGGAGTTGGTGGTGTAAGAGAAGAATTTTTTGAAGATGTTGTCAATGTAAATATGGTAATGGAAGCTGAGCAAATGGTTATGGATGCTCCAATGTTGCCTGTTCAGGATTTTAAAAATATTGAGCAAAATAATAGAAAAAACGATAACAAAGAAGTAAAAGATGAAGAAGGAAAGGACGTTGCTTTAAATGAGATTGTTGTGGCGGCTAAAGTTGTTGCAATGGATTGGGATAGAAGAGATAAAGCTGAAAAGAAAGGTAAATTAGGTTGGGATGGCAATTTCGAAAATCAACAACAACAAGTTGTAGTTTACCACAGAGCCAAAGAATTTGCAGCACCCAATTATTCAACTTCACCAAAACCAGAAGTAAGAACAGATTTTAGAACTACTATTTTTTGGGATGGAAACATCGAAGTAAAAAACAACGGTTTAGCATATATTGAATTTTACAACAACGACGAAGTTTCTTCTTTCAGAACTACAGTTGAAGGTGTTGGAGTGGGATTGGCAGGAAGAACAGAAAAAATATTTTTCACACAGTTGCCGTTTGCTATGTTTGCTAAAGTTCCTAGTCAAGTAGTTTTTGAAGATTTAGTTACAGTTCCATTAACCTTAAAAAACACTACAGATCAAACCATTACTGGTAACTTAACAGTAAAATCTCCAAAAGGATTTAAAGTAATAAATGTAGAAGAAGGTAGTCAAACTATCCCCGCAAACAGCACTAAAACTCTATATTTAGAATACAAAGTGCTCAATGAAATTGGTGAAGACAATATCCAAATTGCTTTTAAATCCTCAGGATTAAAAGATGCTTTTAATCAAAACATAAAAATTGGTGCTAAAGGATTTCCTGTAGAAATGGCTTTTTCTGGACAAGCATTAACAGGAGAATATATCGTAAACATTACCAATCCTGTAAATGGCTCCATTACTGCTTCGTTAACAGCATTTCCAAATGTAGTCAATGATTTAATGACAGGAATACAAAGCATCATCGGTGAACCATCAGGTTGTTTTGAGCAAACTTCGATGACGAACTATCCGAACATTATGGCGTTAAACTACATGAAAACTACTGGTTTTGATGATGCTAGTTTATTAGCAAGTATTGATGGTAAATTAGATAGAGGTTATAAAAAATTAACTAGCTACGAAACCAAAGAGAATGGTTACGAATGGTTCGGCTCTGCACCTGGTCACGAAGCGTTAACAGCTTATGGTTTAATGCAGTTTAACGATATGAAAAACGTATATGCTGAGGTAAGTGATGAAATGGTAAAACGTACTGGAAAATGGATCATGAGTCGTAGAGATGGTAAAGGTGGTTTTAAGAAAAATCCTCAAGCGTTAGACCAATTTGGTAGAGCTAGCGATGAGGTTACGAACGGATATATTGTGTATGCATTATCTGAAGCAGGTTTTAGTGATATCGAAAAAGAGTTTGAAGCTGCTTATAAAGCTGCTGTTGCTTCTGCTGATGGTTACCAATTGGCTTTAATGGCTAATTCTTTGCACAACTTTAAAGATAAAAGAGAAGCAGACGTGATGAAAAAATTAATGAAACTTCAAGAAGCTGATGGAAGTTTTAAATCAGACCATTCTATCACTCGTTCTGGTGGACAATCTTTAAAAATTGAAACCACAGCCATAGCAGTTTTAGCCATGTTAAATGCTGATAGTAAAGATGTAAATGCACTAAACAAAGCAGTAGAATACTTAGTGAAATCAAGATCTGGTGCTGGAGGATTTGGCTCCACACAAGGAACAGTGTTAGCGTTAAAAGCATTGAGTGAATATGCTGCAGCTTCTAAAAAAACAGACGAAGCAGGAACCTTAGAATGTTACATTGATGGTAATTTAGTAGCAAGCAAACATTACGAAGCTGGCGAAAAAAATGCCATTGAGTTTAAAGGGCTAGAAAAATTCTTAGGTGCTGGTAAACATAAAGTAAAAATCACTACTAAAGAAGCTAAAAATTCATTGCCTTATACAGTGGCTATCAATTACAATACAACTTTACCAACTTCAGCTGAAGAATGTAATGTAGATGTTTTAGCCAATTTAGCTACAAAAAGCTGTAAAGTAGGGGAAACCGTTCGATTAACTACCGAGGTAAAAAATAAACACGACAAAGGAATGCCAATGACAATGGCAGTAGTCGGAATTCCTTCAGGATTAAGTGCTCAACCATGGCAATTAAAAGAATTGCAAGAAAAAGGTAAAATCGATTTCTATGAAATTACCGACAACTTCGTTATCTTCTATTTTAGAGACATGGCTCCAAAAGAGGAGTATGCAATAAACCTAGATTTAAAAGCTGAGGTTCCTGGAGAATATGAAGCTCCTGCTTCGTCAGGTTATTTATACTATACCAACGAATACAAATGCTGGAGCAGTACTGGAAAAATAACTATTAAAAAATAACGTCTTTGTGAGAGAGGAACGAGCGAAGCAATCTACCTAATCGAAGGACAGATTGCTTCAGCTCCTACGCACAATTCCAATGCAAAGGCTTCGCAATGACGCTAACAACAAACCTCGCAATAACAAATAAACAAAAACAACATGATCAAACAAAGCAAAATAACCCATTACGCCTTAATAATGGCATTGCTTTGTTTGCATGTTGTTCTTAATGCTCAACAACTCCAAAACCCAAGTTTCGAAGGCAGTTACGGAGTTGCCCAAACACCACAAGGATGGACTGCTTTTGGACAAGCAAGTTCTCCCGACACACAGCCCGGAGCATGGAATGTTACCACTCCCGCTTCGCATGGTAATAGCTACATCAGTATGGTGTGTAGAGGTTTTAGTATTTACAATAGTCATTTATGGGAAAGTTGCATCCAAAAATTAAATACTCCTTTAGTTGTTGGACAAACTTATCATTACAGTATCGATTTGGCTTTTTCAGCAACCTTTAAAGCAGATACCATACTTTTTGATCGACCTGCACAATTGCGAATTTGGGGTAGGAGTGCCAATATGAACAAAGAGTTGCTGTGGGAAAGTGGGGCAGTAACCAACAAAAAATGGAAAACCTACGATTTTGAAGTTACACCAACAATTGCTGTCGATTATTTTATTTTGGAAGCGTATTATGTGGAGTTGCCCAAATATTGTGGAAATGTACTGATAGATAATTTACACTATTACCCACCTCAAAAAGTAAAACCGAGAGATACCATTATTGATGTTGTGGCAAATTACCCCAATGTAAATATAGACGAAAACGGTTTACCCATTAGCTTTGATGGTAGAAAAGTAAACGAAGTAAGTGAGTACATTTTTAAAGGAGAAAAATTAATAATTACCCTTTGGGATAATAGAACTACAGATGGCGATGTGGTTTCTTTATTTTTGAACGAACAAAACATTTTAAAAGAATTTTCCATCAGCAAAAATCGCAGGAATATTGAAGTAAAGGTAGAAGAAGGAAAAGAGTATTTCCTTACCCTTTATGCTCACAATTTAGGGAAAATTCCACCAAATACTGTCGCTTTATATATTACCGATGGATTACACAAAAAATTTATTACCCTTAGCTCCGATTTGGAAAAATGCGAAGCAGTACGGCTTAAAATAGAACACGAGTATGCAAATGCTGAACTTTAGATTTGTCATTGCGAAAGAGGAGCAAATTCCTCTAACAATGGTTTTGCTTTTTCCACATCGTGTTCAAAAATATACACTTCGCATCCCCCCCTCACTGTCCGTTGAAGCCAAGCCTTTGTGTAATGGCACCTACTGACTTTATATCAATTTAACTTTTTAAACATATTTCAAATGTAGTAATTTATTTGTTTTATGGTTGCAAGTCCTTAGTCTCTTTCGCTCTTGTCTCACTTCAGATTAAGGACAGTGGGAGTTTTGCTTTTTTTAGTCAACAAAAGCCTCCTTTATGGATAATTTTAACTTTAAAGTTTCCTTAGCAGTCAATTTATCCAATACCTTTAAAATTCGTTGTTTATCAATTGTTCTTAGTTGATCTACTACCACCCAACCTTTTTTTTTGTTGTGTTTAACTTCAATTCTTGTTGGATAATTTTTTGATTGACTTGTCATAGGAGCAATAACGACGGTCTGTAAATATTTATTCATTTCGTCGGGTGAAATGATTACACAAGGTCGTGTTTTTTTTATTTCACTTCCAATTGTTGGCTCAAGGTTCACTAAAATAATTTGATACTGTTTTAGCTCCATTCTTCAAAATTTTCGTCATCAAAAATGTCAACCATCAATTGCTTGTCGTCTCCATTCGCATGCATATTTTTGAAAGCTTTTTCCCAACCTTTCCTTGGTGCTTTTTTTGGTCTAATGATAATGTAACCTTTTTCCAATACCAATTCAACGGTATCGATGATGTTGTATTTTTCTAAAAGAGTTTTACTTAATCTAATCCCCTTTGAATTTCCAATTGGTATTACAGAAATTTCCATATTAATTGTATTTTGTAATTACAAAGTAACTACATTTATTATAAAGTTTCAACTATTTTGAATTTTTTTTAAATAAAAAACTTACTCTTCATCCGTTTTAGCAAATTCCTCTAACAATGGTTTTGCTTTTTCCACATCGTGTTCAAAAATATACACTTCGCACTTACTTGCAGTACCAAAACCTGCACTTAAGGAAGAGTTTTTTTCATTTTTTATAGTAGAGTGGATATCCGATTCTGCTAAATATTCTTTTAAAATAGTTGCCGAAATCTCAGAACCTGTATAAGCTAAAACTAGTTTGTCGTTGTAAAATTCCATTATTAATAAGTGAATTTAGAGGTTATGAAAACCCAATTTACACCATAAAAATGGAAAGTGAGTTTTTTAATACAACGCATTTATAGCAATACATGGTAAATTTGGTGAAGTAGCAGCTGCACCAGATTTATAAATTAAATAGCCACTAGGATTAATGGAGTCTCCTTCAAGATGAATTGTTGAAAGCCAATTAATGGTGCCATCTGTTCCGTTCTCATAGGAAGTAGTATTGCTTCCGTTGCAGGCTCCAGACTCAGTTTGCTTCCCGCTAAAAGAACCGATAACAGTATTTCCTATGGTAATTTCTACAAATTCAACGTATTTTCCATTAATGGTGTCTTGGTCGGCATAAAAAGATAAACTAGTAAATGTGCAACTGCCATCATCTACTACTACCATTTTATCATAATTAACTGCTTGATTGTAATTACATCCTTTTTTCTTTGAACATGAAAATAGGAGGGGTAATAGTATAGCAAAAAGGAATAAATTTTTCATAGAAATCAGTGTAATAATTTATTTTAATAAGCTAAGGTAATAATAAAATAGTTAAATAAACTAATCTAAATCATGTTCTAAAATGATATCAGCTAAATCGAACTAGTTATTTTTTCTTCTAATTCCTTTATCCACTCTTTTATCAACAATTGCCGTTCTTCGTTTAAAAATGTGCCGTAATGGTGGATGGAATTAATACCAATGACATAAAATTGTCCATTCCTTTTTACCATAATAGGTGATCCACTATGACCTGGTAATGTTTCCAGTTCGTGCGAAAAGTGATATTTATGTATTTTTTTTATGGTGGATTTAATCATGGTCATCACCACTTGACCTGAATAAACACCTGTTCCTGGATATCCTGCACAATAAATAGTGTCTCCTTTTTGTAGCGATTTTGGGTTTTCAAAAATTGGTAAATAGTCGATGGATTTTATCAATTCATTTTTTGTAATGTTAGAATCTGGCAAGTAAACTAATGCCATATCGTGTGGTCTGCTTCGCCACCTTAAATTAAAAAAACTTCTTTTAATGGCTTTAAAATGTCGAGGATAATCAACGTAAAAAACAACTTCTCCATAAGGATATTTATCCCCTCGTCGAGAGGGGTAAATTCCCATTTTATACATGGGGTGAGATTTTACTTCTTTAATATTGTGTGCGGAGGTTAGTACGCAATTTTTACTAATAAAAAATGCTGTAGATTTAAAAAATTTTGCAGGCCAACCTTTGCGTTTGATAACTTGAAATGAAATTCCATTGAGTTTGGCTTCGTTTATTTCATTTAAAACAATTTCATTTGGCAAACGAACTTGAGCAAATTGGGCTTGACCTATTTTACAAAAACTAAAAAGGAAACAGCTTAATAAAAAAAAAGTAGTTAATTTCATCAGACAAATTTAGCGTAATATAAAAAATTATGGAAAATTAGTTTTTAATAGACTCAAATCTTTACTCCAACAACCAAAATATCGTCCACTTGTTCAAGTTCACCCCTCCAGCTTTCAAAGTTCATTTCTAAACTATTTTTTTGCTCTTCCATGGTTTTGTTTTGAATACTTAATAAAAGCTCAATAAATGCTTTGGCTTTAAATTTTTTCCCTTTTTCACCACCAAACTGATCGGCATAACCATCTGAAAAAATATAAATGGCATCATTTTTTTGTAATTCAAATTGATGAGTAGTGAAAGGATCAGAGCTTCTAAACCTTCCAATAGGTTGTTTATTAGCTCTTGTAATGATTATTTCTCCATTTCTGATAATCCATAAAGGGTTATTAGCTCCAGCGTATTTTAATGTAGCAACATTCTCACCTCCATCAAGTGGAGTATTCAATGTTAAATTGCAAAGTGAAATATCCATTCCATCCTTTACATCTTCTTCACTTTTTTCGAATTCTTGAACAACAATTTCTCTGGTTTTGTTTAATATTTCGCCAGGATCTGTTAATCCATATTCTCTAACAGAACGATTCAATGCATTGTTACAGACAACACTTATCATGGCTCCTGGCACTCCATGTCCGGTACAATCGCAAGCTGCAAATATAATTTTTTCATCTTTTTTTTCCATCCAATAAAAATCACCAGCAACAATGTCTTTGGGTTTGTAAAAAATAAAACTTTCTGGTAAGTATTTTTTTACTGTTTTAGGCGAAGGGAGTATGGCTCTTTGTATTCTTTTTGCATAGGTGATGGATGCTTGTATTTCTTCATGCTTTATTTCTACTAGTTCTTTCTGAATTTCTACTTCTCTTTTTTGTTCTTCGAGTTTTATGTTTTTGTGTTGAATTTCTTGAGTTCTTTTTTTAACTTGCATTTCTAATTCAACATTTTTTCGCCTTAAACTTTTTTGTTTAAAAACATAAAATAAATAAAGAGCAATTAAAACCGTTAAAACTGATGCCGTATAAAACCATATAGTCTCCCAGAAGGGTGGTGGAATGACAATCGACAATGTTGCATATTCATTATTCCATTCGCCTAAACGTTTTCCTTGATATTTTAAGATGTAATTTCCTGAGGGAAGATTGGTATAATTAATATAATTCCTATCGTCGAGATAAACCCAATCTTTATCTAATCCTTCTAATTTACATCGATAAACTTTTTTGCCAGAATAATCTAAAAATGAAAATTGAAAGGAAAGAAAGTTGGTTGAATAATGTAATTTTATGCGGTCTAAATATCGAATAGGAGGGTTGTATTCTTTTCCCATTACTTTCATTGAAGTGATAATTGTTGGTGTGTTTTTAGAGATTAATTCAATTTTTTTGGGATTAAAAATGTTAAATCCGTTGATTCCTCCAGCATATACTTTACCTTCTTTAAAATACAATGCCCCTTGATTAAATTCATTATTTTGTAAGCCATCATCATAATCAAAATTTGAAATAGATTTATTTTTTATTCCATATTTACTTAGTCCATAATTTGTAGAAATCCAAATGTTATTTTCATCATCTTCAATAACTCCATAAACCACATTGTTGGGCAACTTGTTTTCGGTAGTAATGTATTTAAATTCAGCTTTTTTGTGATTGTAATAATTCAATCCTCCACCATCTGTTCCAATCCATAAATCATCATTTTTATCAATATAGATACTTCTTATTTTTTTGTTGTTCGTTTCATGTTTACTTTTTCCATCAAATCCAATGGCTTTAAATTTTTCAGTTGTTGGATTAAAATAGTTTAATCCGCTGCCATAGGTTCCAATCCATAAATTTCCATCCTTTGTTCGAGCAACGCTTAAAACAGTATTTTCACTAATCGAATTACTATTCTCCTTTCTTACAAATTGCTTAAAAGTGTTGTCTTGCTTATTAAATTTTATCAATCCTTTCTCCCAAGTTCCCAACCAAAGATTGTTGTGGTTGCCTTTGGTAATACACCACACATCAGTTACTATATTTTTTAACACTTGCTTTATCGAATTGTCTTTCGGATTATATCTTACCAATCCATTTCCATAGGTTCCTAACCAAATGATACCTTCATCGTCTTTATAAATTGTTCTAATAATTTTAGCATCTATTTCTTTAATTACTGAAAATGTGTTGGTTTTTAAATCTAATACACTTAACCCTCCGCCATAAGTGCCAATGTATAATTTGTTTTTATCCAATAAAAATGACATCACTACATTATTGGTCAATCCATTATTGTCATTATAATGCTTGAAATTTTGATTATTGGGTTCGAAATAATTTACCCCACCGCCAAGTGTACCTATCCATATACCATCATCTTTATCGTTAAATAACGATAGAATTACATCATGACTTATTGAATTGATATCGGTTTTATTATTGGTGAATCTGTTAACTATTTCAGGATTTTTTCGATTTACTTTATAAAGTCCAGCACCAAATGTTCCAATCCATAAGTTACCTGAATTATCTGGCGAAATACCCCAAATTCCTGCACTATTTAAGGCTTCTAGTTTTATGGTATTAAATTTATAACGGCTATTTTCTTTGTAAAACAATTCACCGTTACTTCCTCCTAACCAAATTTGATTTCCAATAGGTTTTATGACTTGAATTTGAACGGTATCTAATATTTTTACCCAAATATTTTTTTCTAGTATATGAACTCCCCCCATACTTGTAGCAGTATAAATGGTATTGTTAAAAACATCAATATCACGAATATCTATCAACGAATAATTTTCAATTTCAATTGGAGAGATGATGTCTTTTTCGTAATTATAACTATTTAAACCACCTCTTTTAGTACCAATATACATGATGTTGTTAAACTCCTTAAAACACATGATGATATCATTAGTAAGTTTCGAATTTGATGAATTGATGCGTTTAAACTGGTTAGTTATTGGATTATAAATTGCAACACCACTACCATAAGTTCCTATCCAAATATTTCCTTTAGAGTCTTCATAAAGCGATTGGATATTATTATCAGGAATACTATTTGAATCGGCAGCTTGTTTTTTGTAATGAGAAAATTCATAACCATCATATTTATTTAATCCATCTTGTGTCCCTAACCAAATCAACCCTTTTCGGTCTTGAATAATACAATTGATAGTGCTTTGGCTTAATCCGTCTTTAATTGAAAAGGTTTTAAATCGCTGATTTTGACCTTGAGCAACCACCAAATCAAATAATAATAAACAATATAAAATTAGATTTCTCATTTTTAGCTTCAGCTCAATAAAAATAGGATAGATATTTTCATTCGTTAAATTTAGTTTAAATTCTAACACCTATGATGCAAACATCATCAACCTGTTCCAAACTGCCTTTCCAGTTATCAAATTCTTCTGCTAGTTTTTGTTCTTGTTCAGGCATGGGTAAATGAGCTATTTGCAATAATAATTCTTTTAAATTTTTAATCATAAACTTTTTTCCTTTACTACCTCCAAACTGGTCGGGAAACCCATCGGTAAGTGTGTAAATAACATCTCCTTTTTGAAGAAGGGTAGAACGTAAAGTGAATGATTCGCAATCTTTATCGTGTTTACCAACAGGCATTTTATCGGGTTTAAACTCTAAGAGTTCAAAAGCCTGTCCGACCACTGGCGAATCTAGGGTTTGAAGTTTGAGGTTATCGTCATTGCGAACGACCGTAGGGAGTGAAGCAATCTGCTCATTAGAATGAGATTGCTTCGTTTCTTTCGCAAGAACGGTAGGACGAACAATAAAAACAGGATTATTTGCCGCTGCAAACGAAAGTTGTGTTTTTTCTTGATTAAAAACCAACAAACTGCAATCCATGCCATCTTTACCACCTTCTAAGCTGCCATCTTTTTTTAACCGTTCAATGATAATTTTTCTAGTTTGGTTTAAAATTTTATCTGCTTCAGTTTCTTTTTCTATAGATTTTTCTAAACTCGAAATGTTTAAAATACTCATAATTGCACCAGGCACTCCATGACCAGTACTATCGGCAACAGAAAGAGCAAAGTTGCCATTGCTTAATTCTCCTGCCCAGTAAAAATCTCCACTGACCACATCTTTAGGTCGGAAAAACACAAAATAATTGCTTTCGTCATTGCGAACGACCGAAGGGAGTGAAGCAATCTGCTCATTCTTTACATTGCTTCGTCCGTCAGCTGAAGGACTCGCAATGACGTGCCTTGGATTTAGGTATTTATCTAACATTTCGGTGGTGGCTAAGAAGCTGCGTTGTATACGTTCTGCATAATTAATGCTGTCGGTAATTTCTTTGTGTTTTTCACCAAGTAAATGATGGGCTTCTTCTACTTCATTTTTTTGTTTCTCAATCACTTTCTTTTGCTTACTAGTTACTTGCAAGCGGTTAACTACAAAAAACAGAAAGATTCCAACTAAACCTAATCCAGTTCCAATGGAGTAGGTTACTATTTTTTGCTTTTGCTCCTTTTCGTTGGCTAATTGAAGTTCTTGTTTGTGTTTTTCGTCTGCTAATAGTTCTTTCTGATTGTACTCGTATTGCATTCGTTGTCGTAATGACGCTCTTTCGGTTTCAGCATTTCGCATACTGTCTTTTAATTGTACCCATAAATTAGTAAAATACAATGCTTTTTTATACTCCGAAGTTTTATTATATACATCTTTCAGTAGCTCTGCTACTTCAAAAGTTCTAGTGGTAAGGTTTAAGTTCTTAGTGATGGAATAAGCTGTTTCACCATAAAGTTTTGCTTGTTGGTAATCACCTTTTTCAAAATAAACTCTACCAATATTGGTGTTTGAAAGTGCAATGCCAGATTCTCCTTTTAGCTGTGTGTATAATGCTAAATCTTTTTGATGATAATACAATGCGGAGTCCAGTATATTTAGTTTTAAATAATAATTACCTAAATTTTTAAAAGTATAAGCCAGTCCTGATTTACTTTCGATTTTTTTATCAATTAGTAATGCTTGCTGATATAATTCTAGTGCTTTTTTATAATTTTTTTTATTGACATAAATATTACCTATACTGTTTATTGTCCAAATCAATTCTTCATTATTTCCCTTTTTCAGATGAAGAGCCATGCATTTTTCTAAATAGGCTAAACCAATAGCACTATCACCTTGAGAATAATATAAAATTCCTAAATTATTCAGAGCATAAGCAACGCCATTGGTATCATTTAGTTTTTCAAAAATCTGTTGAGCTTTTTTATAATTATCTAACGCTTCTTTATTTTTAGCCTGATAATCATAAATAGCTCCTAAAGTAACCAGCGATTGTGCTAGTTTCTTTTCTGATTTATAGTTATCATAAATTTTGTTCGCATTTGTATTGTAAAATATGGCAGAATCCATAACACCCTTATAATAAAACATTTCACCCAAAAGATTATAAACATCTGCTTTTAAGAGTTGTTTTTTTTCTACTGAGATACCTTTAAGAGTTTTATTTGAATTTAATAGAACAAAGGTTTTATTGGCATAATAAAAACCACTATCTATTTTTGAATGATAAATTTGTGATGCAATTTGTAGATAGGCAATAACACGAGAAGTATCAGGTTGATTAGATGCGATACAAATTTTTCTTAAACTATCAAGATTTTCTTGAGCTATAGTTTGTTTTGAGAAACATACAGCGACTATAAAAAAAGAGATATATATTATTTTCTTCAATTGTTCTTTTTCTATTTTTTAAACCTTAGTCAAACCTTTATGTTCTCCTTTACTCTTTCTTATTCGCACCGAAACCACTTTATATTCTGGACATAAGGCTTCAGAATCGTGTTCATCAGAAGTTACATTATTGACCATCATTTCTGGAAAATGGAAGGTAGTGCTTAATATTCCTGGATTAATGTCCTCAGTTATCCACGCTTCTACATCTACTTTTCCTCTTGGAGATTCTAAGCAAACCATATTACCATCAGCAATAGCATTGTTTTTGGCATCTATTGGATGTATCCACAAAATATCTTTTGTATTTATTTTTACATTGCCTGTTCTTCGAGTCATTGCACCACAATTGTAATGTTCCAAATCTCTATTGGTAGTTAAAATGTAAGGGTATTCTTTTCCATTTTTCAAAATTTCATCACTTTCTCTAAATGCATTGTACTCAAAAGCTCCTTTCCCTCTGGTAAATTTTTCGGTATGTAATATTTTAGTAGCTGTTCCATCTAAAGCAACAGGCCATTGTTTTCCATTTTTTCCCAAATTATCCCATGTAATTCCAGCAAAAAATGGAACGATTTGTGAAATTTCTTTTAATACACCTTCTGGCGTATAATCAGGTTGAGCGTAGCCCATTCGATTCATTACATCAACAATTATTTGTCCATCTGGTTTGCATCCTGCTATCGGTTCAACTACTTGATTAACTTTTTGCACTCTTCTTTCGCCATTGGTAAAAGTTCCCGATTTTTCTAAAAAGGAAGCTCCTGGTAAGATAACATCAGCATATTTAGCGGTTTCCGTCATAAATAATTCTTGAACAATCACTAGCTCGGTATTTTCTAACGCTTTAATAACTTTTTGAGTATTGGGGTCTGTTTGTACCACATCTTCCCCAATAATCCAGATGGCTTTTAGTTTTCCTGCTATGGCTGCATCAAACATTTCTGGTATTTTGTAACCAATATTTTTAGGAACATCAACACCATAAAACTGATTGTATTTTTTGTTCACTTCATCATTGGTAACATCTAAATAACCAGCTCCTTGATGTGGTTGAACGCCCATATCGGCACTTCCTTGAACATTGTTTTGGCCTCTTAAAGGATTTACGCCAACACCTCGTCTTCCAATATTTCCAGTTAGTAAGGCTAAATCGGCAATTTGCATAACCGCAAATGTTCCTTGACTATGTTCTGTAACTCCCAAACCATGAAAACTCATGGCATTTGGAGCTGTAGCATAAGCAATGGCTGCTGCTTTTACAGCTTCTCTACTTACTCCAGAAATGGATTCTAGTTGATCTAAGTCAATGTTCATCATTTCCGTTTTAAATTCTTCAAACCCTTCTGTTCTTAAATCGATAAAATTTTGGTCAACTAATTCTTCCTTGATGATGTAATACATCATCATGTTCAAAACAGCGACATTTGTTCCAGGACGTAAAGCCAAATGATGTGTAGCGTATTTTGCCAATTCTGTTTTTCTTGGGTCAATCACAATAGAAACATTTTTTTGCTTCATTGTAAATTGTTTCAATTTAGCTCCTGTAACTGGATGTCCATCAGTTGGGTTCGCTCCAATTACCAAAATGCAATTGGTATCTTTTAAATCATCCACGGAATTGGTAGCTGCACCTGTTCCAAAAGTACGCTGCATTCCTAAAGCAGTAGGAGAGTGGCAAACCCTTGCACAACCATCAATATTATTGGTTTGAATAACTGCCCGAAAGAACTTTTGCATCAAATAATTTTCTTCGTTGGGACATCTTGAAGATGAAATCCCTGCAATAGAATCGGATCCGAATTCTTTTTTGAATTTAGATAAATTAGTAGTGATGTGTTGGTAAACTTCGTCCCAGCTTACTTTTTCAAACACACCATTTCGTTTAATCATGGGAGAGTTTAATCGTTCGGGATGGTCGTAAAATTTAAAAGCATAGCGACCTTTTAAACAAGTATGACCTTGGTTGACTTCTGCATCGTAAGGTGCCTGAATAGATAATATTTTTCCGTTTTTAGTGGCAACCTCCAAATTACAACCAACCCCACAATAAGTACAAATGGTTCTTGTTTTTTTTGTGGCTTGAATAGATTTTGATTGAAAAACATCGGAAATGGCATTGGTTGGACACGCCTGTGCACATGCCCCACAACTAACGCAATCGGAATCCATAAAAGAACTATCATTTCCTTTTACAATATGTGCATCAAAACCCCTTCCAGTCATACTCAACACAAACTGTCCTTGAACTTCATCACACGCTCGAACACAACGGTAACAGTTAATACATTTAGAAAGTTCTGAACGCATATAAGGATGAGAAGCATCTTTGTTGCGGTCTAAATGATTTGCTCCAGATGGGTATCTTACCTCAGTGATTCCAACCCTTGCAGCAACATCTTGCAATTCGCAATTTCCGTTGACTTCGCAGGTTAAACAGGTTAAAGGATGGTCGGTTAATACTAACTCGATGATATTTTTTCGAAGCTTTTGTATGTTCTCGGATTCAGGAAAAATGTAAGTTCCTTCCATTACTGGCGTATGGCAAGAAGCAATTGCTTTTGTTTTCCCATTTTTTTCTAAAGCAACATCAACACTACAAACACGACAAGAACCAAATGGTTCTAAATTTTTTGCATCACAAAGGGTAGGAATTGCTTTTTCTCCTTCAATCCTTTTTACAAAATTCAGAATAGTTTCGCCATCCTTAAACTCGTGTGCTTGGTTGTTGATGTAGGCTGTTTTCATAAGATACGAAATTAGATGTCTAAATTTTTAAATTTAAAACTATAATTAGAATTTTTCCTAATGCAAGAGCCTTCTAATTGTTCGGTAAGAGTTTCTATTAACTCTAATCCAAAATGTAATTTATTTTCGCTAGCTTTTTTCCAGATTCCACTGTCGCTATATTTTAGCTCAAATTCACTTTTATCAAGGGCATTTATCTCAATATTTATACTACCTCTTTGATTGTTAAATGCATATTTAAAAGAATTAGAAAGCAATTCATTAAGTATCAAACCAAAAGGCACTATCGTTCGGAGTCCAATCGAATTGTAATTG
>PFUQ01000058.1 GCA_002790175.1 Flavobacteriales bacterium CG_4_9_14_3_um_filter_32_8 | reverse complement strand
AAATAGTTAATCAAGATTATTGGTTTCAACGAACAAGTGAAGATTTAAAACCTCAATACTGGAAAAACGATTGAACGTATTTAAATACAATATTTCAATCAATATTCTCAATTACAAATTCAACAATACTTCTTCGGGATTTTTTCCTCCAAAAATAATTTGAATAGGATTTTCTATCATTTCTTTCACTGTTTTTAAAAAACTAACAGAATCTTTACCGTCAATAATTCGATGATCATAGCTCAATGCTAAATACATTATTGGACGGATTTCAACCCTTCCGTTAATAGCAACAGGTCTATCCACAATGTTATGCATTCCTAAAATGGCACTTTGTGGTGGGTTAATAATTGGAGTGCTTAACATAGAACCAAAAACACCT
This sequence comes from Flavobacteriales bacterium CG_4_9_14_3_um_filter_32_8, assembly GCA_002790175.1. Lineage (GTDB taxonomy): Bacteria > Bacteroidota > Bacteroidia > Flavobacteriales_E > Vicingaceae. Next base: position 4,452 of record PFUQ01000058.1, on the reverse strand, counting down.
CCATTAGTGATGGTAAATGTTCCTCCTTCCATATCTGCGATATCAATTTTACCATCTCGAACTTTTATGGCTAATCGTTTAATTTCTAATTCAATTTCAGCTAAACTCATTTGCTCCGCATTTCTTAATACGGGAACCATTAATCCTTTTGGAGAACTAACTGCTACTCCAATGTCAGCATAATTATAACTCACCATATTTTCACCATCTATCATCGAATTAACGGTAGGGTATAAATGTAAAGCTTCGGTTACTGCTTTGGTAAAAAATGACATAAACCCCAAATTTACACCATGGGTTTCTTTAAATTTTTCTTTGTATTTATTGCGTAAATCCATCAACGATTTCATATCAACCTCATTAAATGTGGTTAACATGGCGGCTTCATTTTTTACACTTACCAAACGAGATGCAATTTTTCTGCGTAGCATACTCATTTTAACCGATTCTTGTTCTCGTGTTCCACCCCAGCCAATTATTGTGTTTGTATTTATACCACTGGTGAGGTAATTTGTAATATCGCTTTTGGTAATTTTTCCATTCGACCCACTACCTTTTATTTTGATGGCAATTAGTTGGTTCTTATCCAACATTTCTTTTGCAACGGGTGTAGCTTTAACCTCAACTTTGGTCTTCGGTCTTCCTCCTTCAGCTGACGAATTTTGACTTCGGTCCCCGATAAATCGGGGCAGGCTTTCTGACTTCTGACTTCTGACTTCGGTATTCTCACTTTCTAAAGGTTTTTTCGCACTGGTATCAATCAAACAGACGATAGCACCAACAGCAATGGCATCTCCTTCTTTTGCTTTCAAAGTGATTATCCCACTTTGTTCGGCTGGTAATTCTAGTGTTGCTTTATCTGAATCTATTTCGGCTATGGCTTGGTCTTTTTCAACATATTGTCCATCTTCTACTAACCAAGTTGCTATTTCTACTTCTGTTATTGATTCTCCCGGACTAGGGACTTTCATTTCTAATGTCATAGTTGTACTTTTTGTTTCGATAAGGCAAAAACCTCATCAAAAATATTGTTTATTCTTTTTAAATGTGTTTGTGATGAACCTGCTGCAGGGCTGGCACTTTCTGGTTTAGAAATGATTTTGATTTCTAGTTGCTTAATTCTATTTTTAAAGTAATTTCCTGCACCCATGTTTTTTGGTTCTTCCTGCACCCAATACCAACTTTTTACCCCTATTTTTAAATAGTTATTTAATAAGAGTTGGATTTGCTTTTCTGGAAATGGGTAAAGTTGTTCCATACGCACAAACGCAATATCATCAACAGCTAATTCTTTTCTTTTATTTAGCAGTTCGTAGTAGATTTTTCCACTGCAAAAACAGACTACTTTTGCTTTTTTAATTTCCACATCGTTAATAATTTCTTTGAATCCTCCAACAGAAAAATCTGAAAGAGAAGAAACACAATTTGGATGTCTTAATAAACTTTTTGGTGAAAATACAATTAAAGGTTTCCTGAAATTTCTACTTAATTGTCGCCTAATTACATGAAAGAAATTGGCAGGAGTAGTACAATTTACCACTTGCATATTGAGGTCTGCCGAAAGCGTTAAAAATCGTTCTAATCTTGCACTCGAATGTTCTGCTCCTTGTCCTTCGTAACCATGAGGCAACAACAGCACCAAACCATTCTGACTTTTCCATTTGTCTTCGGCACTGGCAATAAATTGATCAATTATTATTTGAGCACCATTATTAAAATCACCAAATTGTGCTTCCCAAATCACCAAACTTTGAGGAGCTACCATTGCATAACCATAATCAAAACCAAGAACCCCATACTCTGATAAAAGAGAGTTGTAGATAGAAAATTTTCCTTGTTTCTCATGGATATGATTTAGAGGAATGTATTTTTCTTCAGAATCTTCTACAGTAACAACTGCATGACGATGAGAGAAAGTTCCTCTTTCCACATCTTGTCCAGAAAGTCGAATGGGATGTCCTTCCAATAATAATGTTCCATAAGCTAAAATTTCTCCTAAAGCCCAATCTAATTTATCATCTTCTACCATTTTCATTCGATTTTCAAATAATCGAACTATTTTGCTGATAAATATCTTACCCTTTGGTAATTGGTGAGTTTTATGGAGAATATTTATTAATTGCTTTTTATCAACACTCGTTTCAGGAGATTGTTCAAAATCTGAAGCAACCGCAGTAGTTATTCCTTTCCAAGTGTTTGCTAAAAAATTTTCGATAGAAGCAGTTTTAATAGTTTTGGATTTAGTTAATTTTTCTTCTAATAATCGATTGTATTTTTCACTTTCAATAGTGTATTCTTCTAGAGTAATTACCTTTTCTTCTATCAGTTTTTTACGATAAATTTCTGCTGGATTAGGGTGTTTGGCAATAATTTTATAGAGTAACGGTTGCGTAAATTTAGGTTCATCACCTTCGTTGTGCCCATATTTTCGGTAACACAATAAATCAATAAAAACATCTTTGTGATATTTTTGCCGATAATCTAGCGCCAATTGTACTGTTTGAATCATTGCTTCAACATCGTCACCATTAACATGTAATACAGGAGATAAAGTAACTTTTCCAATGTCTGTACAGTAATTGCTGGAACGTGCGTCTAAATAATTGGTCGTAAATCCAATTTGATTATTGATAACAATATGAATAGTTCCGCCAGTTCTGTAACCATCTAATTGAGACATTTGAATCACTTCATAAACTACTCCTTGTGCTGCAATTGCAGCATCACCATGAATAATAATTGGCAAAATATGATTTTCTTCTAATTGTTTTTCATCAATTTTAGCACGAGCGATACCTTGCACAATAGGACCTACCGCTTCTAGGTGAGAAGGGTTTGGGGCAAGAGTTAAATTCATTAAGCCAGAAGTTGTTTCAACTTGTGTGGTATGACCTAAATGGTATTTTACATCGCCATCAAAATCAGCATCTTCATCGTAAGCTTTTCCTTCAAATTCATTAAAAATTTCGGTAAAAGATTTGTGAAAAATATTAGCCAACACATTTAGTCTTCCTCTGTGTGCCATGCCAATTACTATTTCCTTTACTCCACTTTCCGCTCCTCTTACTACGATTGCATCAAGTGCTGGTATCATTACTTCAGCTCCTTCTAATGAAAAACGTTTTTGACCAACAAATTTTCGATGTAAAAATTGCTCAAAATTAACTGCCATTCCCAATTTATTGATAGTCACTTTTTTTAATTTATCAGTAAACTGAACCCTATTTTTGAGTTCAATTTTATCTCTAAACCAAGTTACCACCTCTGGGTTATGAATGTACATGTATTCGATGCCTATAGATTCACAATAAATTCGTTCCAAATGGTCGATAATTTCGGATAAAGTAGCTAATCCAATTCCTATTTGTTTTCCGGCTTGAAATACGATGGTTAAATCTTTTTGTTCTAATTCGTAGTTTTCAATAGCTAAAGTGGGAGTATATTTTCTTCGGGTTCTTACAGGATTGGTTTTAGTAAATAAATGTCCTCTTGTTCTATACCCATGAATTAGGTTGATAACTTTAAATTCTTTATCATTTAGTTTTTGTGACTCAGTATCAAAATTTTTTCTGGCAAACTCAAATCCCTCAAAAAATTTTTGCCAACCTTCTTCCATCGAATCAGGATTAATTAAAAACTTTTGATACATATCCTCCAAAACAGTTGCATCAATATTACTCAAGTATGAATTATTACTCATCTTTTTTTTGTGAATTTTTTACAAAAGTATGATTTATATCAGTTGCCAAACATATAAAATTTTTTTAAGTCTAGATTTTCTATCGAAAGAAATCAATTTAAAAATGGATTTACCCTCGCTCCTGCCTTTACTTTGTAATCAGAAAATAAATTATTAATTTTTCCAAAGGATAAAACAGAGGTGAACTAACAGCTTAGCAAGGCTTGAGACCTATTACTCGCATTAGTCCTCTGTTTTATCCTTTGAAACAGTTGAAAGCATCAAATAGAATGTTAGACTTATTTGAATTATAGATGGAACGAGTGCTACGCTAAACTCGCACCAGCAAGGAGGTGGGAGTGCCATTACATAGGCTTGGTTTCAAACTACCATCAGAAAGGGGGTAAAATAAAAGCTAAAAAGAAACTTATAAAAGATAAGCTGCGGGACAGGAATCCGAAGTTTGAAATAGAAAAAAACCTCTCATTTTGATGATTATCAAAATGAGAGGTAAAAACAAAAACAACTTAATTAGTTATTGTACAATCAATTTTTGTTGTTGTACATTGTTTCCAATAGTAAGAGTAACTAAATAAATTCCTTTATCTAATCCATAAGTTACTATTGGTAATTGAACAGTTCCATTGATATCATAATTTCTTTGAGTAACTATTTTACCACTTAAATCCGTGATGGTAACATTAACATTACTATGATTGGTATTAGTAACATCGATGTAACTTACGCCAGTTGTTGGATTTGGAAATAGTTTA
>PFUQ01000224.1 GCA_002790175.1 Flavobacteriales bacterium CG_4_9_14_3_um_filter_32_8 | reverse complement strand
GTCAAGGAGGCAGAGTTTCAATATTTATAGAAAGTGGGCAAACAAAATTCTTCGGAAATTTACCGGTTGCTTTTAATGATAATTCGATAAAAGAAGCTATAAAAATTACCGAAACAGATTCGGGATTAAGTATTATTTCTCCCCATGAAATTAATTACATGAACATGGACGACCAATCACAAGGGGTAATAAAAAAAGATACTGTACAGCAATTTAAAAATCGCAGGTTATATACTATTGATAATGTTCAGCTAGTTTTTAAAGAAGTGCATTACAATTCTATAGCAAAACTAATAGCTGCTCCAAAAAGCAATCTAAGTGGTCAAGATGCTTTAATTGTTGACATTACTTGTGATAATTCGACTAAAGAAGTAGTGTTGAAAGGGGGTCAAAATAGTTTTTCCAATAACACCATGTTTCAACTCAATGACTTAAACTTTATGATTAATTACGGTTCAAAAAAATACATAACTCCTTTTAGTATTAAATTAAACGATTTTAAATTAGACAAATATCCCGGCTCTATGAGCCCTTCTTCTTATGAAAGTGAAGTAACCTTGATTGATGAAAGGGATGGTGGGGAAAAATTCGATCATAGAATATACATGAATAATGTGTTAGATTATGATGGTTACCGATTTTTTCAATCGTCATACGACCAAGATGAATTGGGAACAGTATTGTCTGTTAATCATGATTTTTGGGGTACAGCGGTTACTTATTTAGGCTATTTATTGTTAATAGTTGGAATGACAATAACGCTGATGATGAAAAAATCGAGGTTTACATCATTAAGAAACAATATCAAAAAACTAAGAACAAGCAAAGCTATTACTGTCGGAGTAATAATTTTATTTTCAACACTGTTTTCTGGAAAAATTATTGCTCAACATCAAGGACACGAAGATGTTAATAAGGAGGAAATTGTTATTAATAAAGAGCATGCTGATTTATTTGGTAGATTATTAATGCAAGATAGAGGAGGAAGAATAAAACCGATTCAAACCTTAGCTTCCGAATTATTACGAAAAGTTGCTAAACAAGAAAAATTTAATGGACAGCAACCTACTCAGGTATTTTTAGGTATGATGTATAATCCAGGTCAATGGCAATCTACTCCCATCATTAAAGTGAGTAATCCAGAGTTGGAAGAAAAATTAGGAGTAGAAAATCATTATGCTTCTTTTATGGACTTTTTTGATGAAAAGTTTAATTATATGATTATTGATGAAGTGAAAGCCGCCATCAGAAAAAAACCTGCTGAGCAAAATAAATATGATAAAGAGTTGATTAAGGTAGATGAAAGAGTAAACATTTGTTACCTGATTTTTCAGGGGGAATTTTTAAGAATTTTTCCAAAAAACAACGACCCTAACAATACTTGGTTTACCCAACTAGAATATCAACAATTTACCAATGAAGATTCAGTTTTTGTTAAAGGAATTTTGCCCATGTATTTTAGTTCAATAGAACATTCGATAAAAGAAAAAAATTGGAAGTTAGCCAATAACACGTTAAAATACATTTCAGATTACCAACATAAATATGGAGCAAAAGTTATTCCCGAACAATCAAAAATTGACATAGAAATAATCTATAATGAAGTGAATATATTTAAAAAACTCTTTATGTACTATGGTTTGGTTGGTATGTTGATGTTGTTTGTTTTATTTGCCGATATCTTTAGTGCCAGAAAATGGAAAAAAGTAGCTGCAAAAGTATTAACTTACCTACTTTTCATCTTGTTTTTATTCCATTCTACGGGATTAATTACCCGCTGGTACATTTCTGGTCATGCTCCATGGAGTAATGGTTACGAATCGATGATTTACATTGCATGGGTAACTTTATTAGCGGGTTTTATTTTTTCTAAGCAATCAAAAATGACGATTGCAGCTACTGCTGTATTAAGTTCTTTAATATTAATGGTTGCCCATTTAAACTTTATGGATCCTGAAATTACTCCTTTAGTTCCTGTATTAAAATCGTATTGGTTAATGATTCATGTTGCCGTAATTACAGGAAGTTATGGATTTTTAGGACTTGGAGCATTATTAGGATTTATGAATTTAGTATTGATGATTTTTAAATCAGCCAAAAATAAAGAGCTAGTCAATAACAAATTAAAAGAACTAACTTATATAGCAGAAATGACATTAACAGTCGGATTGTTTATGGCTGCAATAGGAACATTTTTAGGTGGGATTTGGGCAAATGAAAGCTGGGGAAGATATTGGGGTTGGGATCCAAAAGAAACATGGGCGTTAGTAATTGTATTAATTTATGCGATGATATTACACCTACGATTTATACCGAAAGCCAACAACAAATTTTTATTTAATTTATTGGCAGTTTTAGGATTTAGCTCTGTGATTATGACCTATTTTGGAGTAAATTATTACCTTTCTGGGCTTCATTCATACGCAACTGGAGATCCTGTTCCAATTCCTACATTTGTTCCAGTTACTGTGCTGATAATTATAGTTACAGCAGTAATTGCTTTCTACCGAAATAAAAAATATGCCTAAGTTTTGTTAGTTTTAACACTAACTTTTTTTGTGTCTTTGGTAAATTATTTAACGAATGAAAATAAAAAATAAATTTACTGATGCTTTAATTTTATTATTAGCAATTGTTAATACCAGTTGTTTTCAATACAAAGATGTTGAAATTATTGAAATTTCTCAACTAACAGTTAAAGAAATTTCAATAAAAGCAATTCAAATTGAAGTTGCCCTGCAAATTATAAACCCAAACCGATTTAACATTAGTATTACTGATGCAGATTTAGTTCTTTTTTTTAAAGAAAAAAAAATAGGAATAGCTAACATTAAAGAAAAAATTATACTTACAAAAAAATCTAATGAAATTCATCGTTTTACTATTCAAACGAACATTAAAGATGTGAGCTCTGAAACAATTCCGTTATTGTTGGGGTTATTAACAAAAAGTAAAATTGAATTTGGAGTTCAAGGAAATATTAATGCAAAAGCAAAAGGAGTAACCAAAAAAATACCAATAGACTTTAAATTAAAATAACATTATAATGTGTGTTTTTCTGCTAGAAAGAGAATGAGTATTAGTTAATTTTCTGGAATCGTATCAAAAATAAATCCTTTTTCCAATAAATATTCAATTGTTTTAGGCAAGGTACTTTCTAAGTTAGGAAATGCTTTTATACTGTCGTGAAAAACAATGATAGCACCTGTTTTTGTATTTTTTATCACATTTTGATAGCATTTTTCAGGAGTTGTTTTTGGATCAAAATCTCCGCTTAATACATCCCACATCACAATTTTATAGGTTTTATCGAGTTCAGCAATTTGACTTTTTTTTATTCTTCCATAAGGAGGTCTAAAAAGTTTTGAATTTACAACTTCATTACATTTTTTAATGTTGCCATAATATGCATTATTATCTGTATCCCATCCACTTAAATGATGATACGAATGATTTCCTACAACATGACCGTCATTAATAATTTGGGTTAAAATTTTTTGATTTTTTACCACATTACAACCCAAACAAAAAAATGTTGCTTTAATGTTAAACTTTTTTAATACATTTAATACCCATGGAGTTATCTCAGGAATTGGTCCATCATCAAAAGTGAGGTAAATTTTATTGTCTAAGTTGGGAATGTCCCAAACAAGTTGAGGATAATATTTTTTAATTATTTGTGGTGATTTTGCTAAAAACATTTTTATATTAAGAACTAACATACTCACCGGATGACTTTGAGTCATCTGACGAGTTTATTTAATGGCATCTGGACCCAAAAGATTAGTTACAATTTTTTCTGCAATCATTGGAAATTGAACTTTAATAATTTTATCAATATCATTTTGTTCCGATTCAAACCTTGATTTTATAGCCCCACTACTCACTTCTTTACCAGTTGAATCAAAAATAGTATAATGTACTTTTATCTCTCTTTGATATTGTTCTTCTGAAGCTTGGTAAACATCATTTGCAGCTTTTTTAATGTCTAATTCATTAATAAAAACATAATGAGTGACTTTATATTTTTCATTTAAACTAGGTAATAATTTTTCATTGGGCAAAGTAGTTTTCATGTACTTTTCTCGATTATCAACTTGAGAAACTACCTCTCCATTTTGTATTCCTGCCTCTATATATTCTTCTTCTTTAGGTTTTTTCTTCATTTTTCCTACCAGCTTTGTTCCTACATTTTCTTTTTTCACTACTTCTTCTATAGAAACAACTTCATACTTGTATCCAATCGAATTATAGATGTATGCTAATTCTTGTATTGCCTCTTGAGGTTCAATGGAATAAAATGAGATTGGTTTATAATATTTTTTTAAAGCAATAAATAGTTCTCTATCTAAGGCTGCTCTAAATTTTGCTTTAATATCTTGAAAGTTTAACTCGTTTTTTAAGGCTAAGTCTTTATCGATATCCGAAATGTACATCTTGGATTCAAAAGGAATAATTAAAACAGAAGCTTGATAACTTTCTATTGATTGTTCAACATCACCAATAGTAGAATTTTGTGCATAAGTTGAGGTGATGCTAATAATGGCAAAACAAGTAACGAGTATTTTTTTCATAGCTTTAATTATTAAGATAACAAGTAAAGCTACTTTATTTTAAAGGCGAAGTTAGCAATTGAAATTTTTCTTTTTTAACAGTGATTAGTTAATTTAATTAGTGTAGGTCTGTAATGTCTGGAGGCTGAACTGTAAAGTTCAAATTTGAGGCTTTCGTCCGTCAACTGACGGATGAAAATCAAGAGTCCGTCGGTTGACGGATGACTGGTTTTTAAAACAAGAATAACGAAGAAGTTGGACTTTACAGACAGACTCTAATTACTAAACCAT
>PFUQ01000023.1:3410-4795 GCA_002790175.1 Flavobacteriales bacterium CG_4_9_14_3_um_filter_32_8 | reverse complement strand
ACACATCTGGTTCTCCACAGTTCACTTCAAAGGCATAAATGGTATAAGAAACGGTATATACGCAACCTGTAGCAATTTCAGTTAATAATACAGTATAAGTTATTGTTGTTGGAGGAGTAGCAGTTGGGTCGGAAGAATTAAGGCTAGTTAAGAAAAATGGAGGCGACCATAAATAAGTAAATCCACTATTTGGAGTAACATGAATGACTGTTCCTTCTCCATCATACAACGTGTCTTTATCTGCCCAAATGTTAATGTTGTTGGGGTTAAATCCAGAAGGAGTAACTTGTGCTGTATCACTATCGATACAGCCATACGAATTTTGAGCGATAACAGAATAAGTAGTTATCGAATCGGGATTTACGATTGGACAGGTTGAATTGACACCACTAATAATTGACGATACAGGAGTCCAATTATAAGTTAGCGAATAGTTGGAAAGATTGGTAACGCACAATGGAACTTGAACACCTAAACAGGTTCCGGTATCATGCGTTTGAATTTGAAAACCAACATAATTCACTAAAAAACTATCAATTGCAGCACACACTCCGTTGGTAGCCATCACATAATACCAAGTAGTATCAGTTACCGTGACCAATAAACTTGAATCGCTTAAATTAGAATTGATGGTATCTGTAAACTGGTTGTTGGTTGACCAAATAAATGAAACTAATCCTCCAGTTGTAAAAACCTCTAAAGTGGTGGTATCGCAAGTCGTAGTTGTATCGCCACCACTCACTGTTATTGGAGGAGAAACTGTAATGGTTTGAAATGCAGTATCAACTGTATTACAAATAGAATCGGTAATTAATAGAGAAACTTGATAAACGCCAGGTAAATTATAGGTTTTAATAGGATTAAAAATTTGAGAAGTTGTATCACCTCCTCCAAAATCCCATAAATAAGTATCGCTATTGTTACTGGTATTGGTAAAAGTAATAGTTAAAGGAGCACAACCCTGAAAAGTATCGACAGAGAAAGCTGCTTTTGGAATAATTTCAAAATCGAATTTAAAAATACCATTATTACAGAAAGAGCTGTTGTTGTAGTTCGACCATGCTCCAGATGTAGTTGGAAAATCACTGTTTCCCCAGCAGCCAGCACAAACAGATTGGTAAACAATACCATTTTTATCAAAACGGCTGGTGCCCCCATCAACATGTTCCTGACTTTGGTTACCACCAAAATAAGTTCCAAACAACATGGATTGTGCATTACGTTCTAAAACAAATAAGTAAAAATTAAACCCATCACCAGAAGTTGGTTGTGGGGCATTTGCTGTAGTTGGCATTCCTGTTAAAGGAGTTCCGTTTAAAATATTACCTCCCCAACCCGAAACATAAACATTTTCACATCTGTCCACTAAAAAAGCAGCAGGAGAA
>PFUQ01000023.1:0-3386 GCA_002790175.1 Flavobacteriales bacterium CG_4_9_14_3_um_filter_32_8 | reverse complement strand
CCAAATAGCGTTGAATAATCAATAGCAGTTAGGTTGTTGCTAATTCGTTGGATAAACTGACCACTATTTAGATTAGCGTAAGGAGCATTAATGATTGGCATACTTCCTTCGGTTTGCCCAACGGTGTAAATGCTTCCAAATCGATCAATATCGATAAAATAACATTGGTCATAACTATTAGTGCCAATATAAGTAGCAGCAAGTATGGTTGAACCATTAGTGTCAATTTTAGTGATATACCCATCTGCTTTTCCACCTTGAAAAGAAGTGTTGATGGCTCCTAAGGTGGCAGGGAAATCAACAGAGTTTGTCCCACCACAAACGTAAACGTAATTGTTGGTATCTACTTTAATAGAGAAACCTGCATCAGCATTACTTCCTCCCAAATAAGTACTCCAAACTAAAGAAGTTAAGTTAGTATTAAATTTAAAAACTACTGCATCTTGATGTCCATTTAAGGTGTTGTCAAACCCGTTAAGAAAAGGAAAATCAGCTGATTTTGTGGAAGAAGCAACGTAGCAATTTCCATCTTCATCTAACATTATTTCTCCTCTGTACTGATCGCCATAATTATTCATTAAAGTATCGTAAGTTAGATTTACCGTGTGGTTGACCCCATCATTTGCACTTCCTCCAATATAGGTGCAGCCTAATAAATTAGTTCCTGTTGGATTTATTTTAGCAACATAAATGTCTGTACCATTGTTAAATTTTGTACCATTGGAACTAAAAAAGAGATAAGAACCACCGTTAAATGAAGTATCGTAAGCACCTGAAGTTACTGGAAAATTAGTTGAGCTAGTTGCACCATAAATGTAAAGCTCATTATTTTCGTTAGCAATGATGCTGTGAACAGTTTCTGCTTCTGTTCCACCGATGTAAGTTGAATAAATTAAGTTAGTACCAGTAGAATCATATCTGGTAATTACAACATCAGTAATACCATAAGCAGCTATCCCATTAAAACTACTGTCGAAAGCACCCAATGTAGTTGGATAGCCCACATTAAAAGCTGTTCCACCAGCAAATAAACTTCCATCGTAACCATAAGTTGCTGTCATACCAAAATTATCGGCTGTTGAACCGGAATAACTAGCAAATACTAAAACGGGGTCAATAATTAAAGGGTATTTTTTTTTATAGTCTTTTAAGAGTTGGAAAGAAACGACGTTATTATTGAGTATAAATTGACAAGGAACTTCTATTTTTTCTCCATTAATTAGTTGATAAGCATAAGGTTTTTGTTCAATAATTTCATTTACGGAAGTAGTGATGTGAAGATTTCCTTTTTTATCTATCCTTAATTTATCAGTTCCTTCATATTGCAATTGTACTTCGTTAATTTTACCACCCGGATTAATAATAACATCGTATTTTAATTTATCTCCTAATGAATATAGAGCTAAATCAATGTTATTGTAAAGATTATGGTAATGAATTAATTGGTAGGCTTTTACATTTGATTGCCAATTTTTAGCATCCTTCCCTAAAAAATAATTGTAATATTCGGGAAAAGCATTTTTACTTGCTATGGTAACCTCTTTATTAGCAGCTAAAAAATTAATCCGAAAAGCATGGGATTTGAAATTTTCATTTTTTTCTTTTGGATTAAAATTGTGAAAATGATAGTTGTCAGAATTGTAAAAATTATAGGTGAACGAATTTTTTTCTACAAACAAAGCTCCGTTGCCTAAATTGGCTTTAAATAAAAAGGGTTCTTCCCATTGCCCTTTATTTTCAGTAAATCGAATTCCATTATTTCCAAAGGAAATGCTAAACGGAAAGAGGAGAAGCAAAGGTAAAAAGTATAGATAATGTTTCATAAGCAAGGTAAATTTAAGAAAATATTGATTGTTACACAAAATTCTAATCTTTAAATTTTTTTAAATTTTTATCTTGTACTATTCAAATAAATAAAATACATTTGAAAATTATTTAGAATCATTCTAAATTAAAATGATCAATATATTAATTGCAAATAACAACCAAATAGCTGGAGAGGGTTTAAAAACGATACTTCAGTATGAAAAAGAGAATAGGGTGCTGGGAATTGTTAATTCATTAGAGCAACTTATTCTTCATTCAAAAAAATATCTACCTGAAATTATAATCATTGATTACTCTCATGAATCATTTGGGATTGAGTCGATAAAAGAAATTAAAAAAATTTATAAAAATTGTAAATTATTAGCCATTACCGAAAAACTTTCTAAATCAACGATAGCTAACGCTTTAAAAAACGGAATAAATAGCTATTTATTATTGGATTGTGATCAACCAGAAATATTAGAAGCTATTACTGAAACTCATAAAGGCAAACAGTTTTATTGTGGGCTTGTTCTTGATATTCTTTCAGAGAAAAACGATAGCGATAATTGCTCAGGAATTACATTATCGAAAAGAGAAATTCAAATTATTCGATTAATTTCTGAAGGTTGTATCAATAAAGAGATTGCTAATCAATTGTTTTTAAGTACTCATACTGTAAATACACATCGTAAAAATATTATGAATAAATTAGGTATTAAAAATACTGCTGGAATAGTTATTTATGCAGTTAAAGAAAATATTATCGCTACTTAATTCAACACAAAATACCCTTTTTGCGGTATTGTTTTCCTTTTTTCATTAGTGTTATTTTGTACCACTATTTATAATAAGTCTAAATAAAAATAAGATACAATGAAAAAAAAATTATTAAGTATTGGAATAGGTCTGCTAGCTATTAGTTTCAATGCCATTTCGCAAGAATCTATTGACAGCAATCAAACTTCAATTTCTCAAGAAAAAGAAGGGAAATTAACCATTGGAGGGTATGGGCAAATAGATTACAACCAACCTTTTAATGATACTGCAAAAGCTAACGGAACTTTAGATGTTCATCGTTTGGTAATTTTATTGGGCTATCAGTTTAATGACAGAGTGAGTTTTGTAACAGAAATTGAAACAGAGCATGTGGTAGAATTATACGTTGAACAAGCATTTATCAATTATAAAGTGATTGAACCTTTTAGTATTCGGGCTGGATTAATGTTAATTCCTATGGGTATTATTAACGAGTATCACGAACCACCAACTTTTAATGGAGTGGAAAGACCTAACCTCGACAATACAATTGTGCCATCTACTTGGAGAGAAATAGGTGCTGGTTTTACTGGTAATATTGATAAATTATCGATAAAATATCAAGCCTATGTTGTTAATGGTTTCATGGGTTATAATGGTGCTGGCACATTGAGAGGAAGTGATGGCTTTAGAAAAGGAAGACAAAAAGGAGCCGCATCTACAATCAGCAGCCCAAACTATTCAGCAAAATTAGATTTTTATGGAATAACAGGGTTAAAAATTGGTGCTGCAGCGTATGTTGGTGAAACACAATCAACATT
>PFUQ01000188.1 GCA_002790175.1 Flavobacteriales bacterium CG_4_9_14_3_um_filter_32_8 | reverse complement strand
ACCAACTACAGCTAAATAAGCCACATTAGGTTTAAAATAAGTAGTGTAATACGTTTTACATTTATCTAAGGTAATGTTCTCCACCGTTGATTCAGTTGCAATTTCACCGTAAGGATGGTCTTTTCCATAAAGTAAAACAGCTCTAGCATTTCTAGCAATTGCATCAGGGTCATCTTTAGAAGAAGTTATTCCTGAAATTGTTTGTTTCTTAATTTTATCTAATTCTTCTTGTTTAAAATCAGCATTCATTAGTACATCAGACATCATGTCTAATAATTTTTCTTGATGTTTTTTTAGTGAAGCCGCATATATTCCAGTGGAAGAAGTACTAATTGTTGCACCAATAAAATCTATTTGTTCATCAAATTGTTCTTTAGTTCTGTTTTTGGTACCTCTTTCCATTAATTGTCCAGCTGCTTCTACATAACCAGCCATATCACCTTCTGCTACAGGATCAATATCAATTGACAAAGAATAAGCGACTTTAGGTAATTTGTGATTTTCAACAACAAATACTTGTAAGCCATTTGCTAGCGTAAATTGCTCTATTTTCCCTAATTTAATCTCTGGAGCGATAGCTGCAGCTGGTATTTTGCTTCTATCTAATTTTTGAGCAAATGCTCCAGAAACTACCACAATTACTAATAGGAATGATAATATTTTTCTCATCTTATTTTATTTTAATAATGTTTTTTTATTTTTTGTCTTCTTTTAATTCAGGCTGATTTGATGGCTCAGTCTTTTTTGGCACATAATGTAAGGTAACTCTATTGTCTTTTCTAAAGTATTTTTTAGCAGCATTTTGAATGTCTTCCCGAGTAACTTTCATATAGCGGTCTATTTCTGTATTTATCAAGTTGGCATCACCATAATAAACAGCATAATTCGCTAAACTTTCTGCAATACTTTCCACTTTAGAATTTTGGGAAATCATGTCATTTTCAATCTGATTTTTTAATTTTTGAAATTCATCCTCGGTAATTAATTCATTTTGTAACTTCTCCACTTCTTTATCAATTGCTGTTTCTAACTCTTCAATAGAAACTCCCATATTAGTTAAGCCAAACATTAAAGCCAATCCAGGGTTTTCTGTAGGAAAAGGAAATGCACCAACGAACATTGCTTTTTGTTGTTCATCAACAATACTTTTTTGCATTCTTGAACTATTTCCCTGAGATAAAATTTGTGCTAACATATCAACTGCGTAAGCATCAGGCGTTCCTTGTGCTGGTGTGTGGTAGCCCATCATAACAGCAGGTAATTGAACATTATCCTCAATAACATCCCTTACTTCAGCATTTTTTATAGGTTCAACAACGGTTGGTCTAGACATTGGTAAAGTTCCTTGTGGAATGGTGGAAAAATATTTATCAATCCATTTTTTAAGTTGAACTTTGTCAAAATCACCAGCTATAGATAATGTAGCATTGTTTGGCACATAATATGTTTTATAAAAATCTCTAAACTCATCTATTTTTGCCGCATTTAAGTGTTCTAATGAACCAATTGGAACCCAGTTGTAAGGATGAACTTCAAATGCCCTTTTAAACATTTCTGGCAAAAAAGAACCATAAGGGGTGTTTTCATAACGCTGACGGTACTCTTCTTTAACGACTTCTCGTTGAGTTTTCACACCTATAGAATCTACTTTTAGATGTAACATTCTTTCAGATTCTAACCACAATCCTAACTCTAATTGATTAGAAGGCAATATCTCGAAATAAAATGTTCGGTCAAAAGAAGTATTGGCATTTAAAATCCCACCATTACTTTGAACTGTTTTCATGTATTCTCCTCTACCAATATTATCAGAACCTTCAAACATTAAATGTTCAAAAAAATGAGCAAAACCTGTTCTTTTCGGGTCTTCATTTTTTGAACCTACATGATACAGCACGGTAACGGCAACTATTGGTGTAGAATGGTCTTCATGCAAAATAACACTTAACCCATTTTTAAGTTTGTATTGTTCAAACTCAATTTTATTGGACTGTGCTTTTAAACCTAATATCAAAAGGCAAAGTACCGACAACATTAATATTCTTTTCATAACAGCAAATTTTTGTAAAATTTATACTGCGAAAATAAATAAAATAGTTGTCTTCTACTTATTAAATACATAAATGGTTAAATATGAATACAAGTGGTTGGGAAGAGAAAAGGGAAGTCAGAAGTTCGAAGACGGAAGGTTGTGAACTCTAGACACAAAACTCTTAATTCGAAACTATCAACAATATATTACTCTATTTTTAGTTACTTTTGAAACCCATTAAAATATGCCGATTTAGTGAATTTTAAAAAAATACTTTTTATCCTTTTCTTACTCCTTGTTTACTCAGGCATTTATGCTCAAGAAACAGCAACTATTTCTGGTACATTATTAAATGCTGCTGGTGAACCTCTTGAAAATGCTAACATTGTTGTAGTTGGAGAATCTGGCGGAACAAAATCTGATGAAAATGGTAACTTTTCCATCACCATCCCTGCCAATCAAAATATACAAATTGGAATTACTTATATTGGTTTTACTACGGTTTTTAAAACAGTGAACTTAAAACCAAGTGAAAAATTTACTTTCAATCCAAAAATGGATAAATCTGTTACCGAAATTGGTGATATTAATATTGAAGAAGAAGGCTCTCGCATTAATAGTATGACCAAAATAGAACCAAAATTAGCGACCAATTTTACCAGTGCCTCTGGTAGTTTCGAAGCCATTTTAAAAACATTGCCTGGCGTTTCTTCCAATAACGAATTGAGTTCACAATACTCTGTGAGAGGTGGAAATTTTGATGAAAATTTAGTGTATGTGAATGACATTGAAATTTATCGCCCATTTTTAGTAAGGGCTGGAAGACAAGAAGGATTAAGTTTTATTAATTCAGATATGGTTACCGACATTCAATTTTCTGCTGGTGGTTTTGATGCCAAATATGGCGACAAAATGTCTTCGGTGTTGGATGTGCAATACAAAGAACCAGAAGAATTTGCTGGGTCTTTCTCAGCCAGTTTACAAGGAGCAAGCCTACATTTAGAAGGAGCAAGTAAAAACCATCGATTTACCCATCTAACTGGAATTCGATATAAAACCAACCAATATGTGTTGCAAAGTTTAGATACTGATGGAGAATATCGCCCTTCATTTTTAGATATTCAATCTTTTTTAACCTATGATATGAATGAAAAATGGGAAATTGGTTTTTTGGGAAACATTGCCCAAAACAAGTATCAATTCATACCCGAAACTAGACAAACAGATTTTGGAACCATTAACGAAGCATTACAATTAACCGTATATTTTGATGGAAAAGAAGTAGATCAGTTTCAAACTTATTTTGGAGCCATTACCAATACTTTTAAACCCAAACTGGGAGTAGAATTAAAGTTGATTACCTCTGCTTTTAGCACCTTAGAAGATGAGAAATTTGATATTGAAGGAGCTTACCGAATTGATGAGTTGGAAAGAGACATGAGTAAAGAAACCTTTGGCGATATTAAATTTAACAGAGGTGTTGGTTCGTTCATGAATCATGCAAGAAATAGATTAGATGCCAACGTGATTAATATTGAACATAAAGGAAAAAAAATTGCAGGAAAACATACCACGTTTTGGGGAGTTAAATTCCAACATGAAATGATTAAAGATAAAATAAGCGAATGGGCTTATGTTGATTCTAATGGCTATTTTATTCCAAAAGTTACCGATTCTATTGGTTATACCGACCCAAGTGCTCAACCTGAACAATTGTTAGAATTAAAAGAGATTTTAAAATCAAAAATCTCATTAAATAGTAATCGTTACAGTAGCTATTTACAACGGTTATGGATTTGGGACAAGGATTCTGTTAATTATACATTTACAGCAGGAATTAGAGGTGCTTATTGGGATTTAAACCAAGAACTTATTGTTAGTCCACGAATGGCATTTACTTATGAGCCTAATTGGAAAAAAGATTATTTATTTCGTATTGCTGCTGGGGTTTATTACCAACCTCCTTTTTATCGCGAAATGCGTGATTTTGATGGAAATATCAACAAAGAAATTAAATCGCAACAATCCTACCAAGCAGTTTTAGGCTCCGACCATAATTTTGAAGCTTGGGGAAGACCTTTTAAATTTACCACCGATTTATATTACAAATACATTAAAAATGTTATTCCTTACGAAATTGACAATGTACGGATTCGATACTTCGCCACCAACAACGCCAATGCTTATGCCACAGGTGTTGACATGAAAATAAATGGCGAATTTGTAAAAGGTGTGGAATCGTGGTTTAGCATGTCGGTAATGAAAACTCAAGAAGATTTAGTGGATGATTCTTATACCGAATATATCAATAGCGATGGGGAGGTTATTGTATCGGGTTATACAGCTAATTCGATTGTGGTAGATAGTACTATTGTTGAACCTGGTTATCTACCTCGACCAACCGACCAACGAGTAAATTTCGCCTTGTTTTTTCAAGATTATATCCCCAAATTACCCAGTTTAAAAATGCACATTGCTTTGTATTATGGAACTGGTTTGCCTTTTGGACCACCCGACAACCATGAAAGATACAAAGCTACCTTACGCATACCTCCTTACCGAAGAGTTGACATTGGTTTTTCTTACCTGCTAAAAAGCGACAAAAAAGAAACGAAAAGTAAAATTATTGGTGGTTTTAAAAACATTTGGGTAAGTGCCGAAGTTTTTAACCTATTGCAAATTAACAATGTAATTTCTTATTTGTGGGTAGAAGATATTAGTGGAAGAAACTATGCGGTACCCAACTACTTAACTTCCAGACAACTTAACTTAAAGTTTCATTTTGAGTTTTAACCATTAGAACTAACGGTTTTAAT
>PFUQ01000212.1 GCA_002790175.1 Flavobacteriales bacterium CG_4_9_14_3_um_filter_32_8 | reverse complement strand
ATCAACCTTTTAGGAGGTTAACATTATCTGGAACTTACGATTCTAGAAAAAATGTAATCTATTACGAAACAAACAAAGATTATTTGAGCACTTTGATTGACACTGAAGCTAGACAAGGATTGAGTGCTCAAATCAACTATAAAATTTCCAAAAATCTTTTTATTGGTGTAAAAGCAGGTACTCGATTTCAGAAAAATGATAGTAGAGAAACTAGGAACGCATACGGTTTTATCACTTATAATAACATGTTTAAATCACAACTATCCACCACTTTTTCAAGCACAAGGTTAGAATCTAACTACTTAAATGGAGCAATTTATCACCTCAGTTTTTCACGAGGATTTAATGAGGGCAAAACGAATGTTAGTTTGGGTTATAGTTATGTAAATTATGAAGTGTTAAAAGCTGAGCTTCCGTTAATTCAATACATAGCTAATTTAACTATTTCTAGGGCTTTAGCTAATAAATTTTATTTTAGTTTTAATATGGAATCAAATTTTGAAAAACCTAATCAATTTTATAGACTGTATCTTCAATTGAGTAAACGATTTTAAAAAAAATTTAATTACAACTTTTAAAAGATGAAAAAAACGCTATTTATAACTGCAATTATTGTGTGCCTATTTGCTTGTCAATCCAACGAACAATATGAACCAATCAACACAACTTCAGATATTCATGTTGTGCTGGTAGAAGAAGTTATTCAAACAAGTCAATACACCTATTTACAGGTAAAAGATGGAGATACCAAAAACTGGTTGGCTGTTATTAAAATGCAAGCTGCTGTTGGTGAAACCTATTATCACAAAGAAGGATTAACGATGACTAACTTTAAAAGCAAAGAGTTAAATAGAACTTTTGATAAAGTGCTCTTTCTTGATCGCATCTCAACTTCTCCAGGTTTTTCTGAAAACAATACTGATGCACAACTTGAAGAACCTATTTCTACTGGTTCAAAAATATTATTGGAGAAAAAGGAAATAAAAATAGCACATCAAAAAGGCGACATTACCATAGAATCTCTCTTTGAAAATAAGACTAAATATACTGGAAAAACGATTCAACTAACAGGAGAAGTGGTTAAATTTAGTACTGGGATTATGGATAAAAACTGGATACATTTTCAAGATGGAACTAATTTTGCAGAAAATTTTGATTTAACAGTTACAACTACTCATGAAGTTAACCTTGGTGATATTATTACCATAAAAGGAAGAATAAGTTTGGATAAAGATTTTGGCTACGGCTATTTTTATGACGTAATTATGGAAGACGCAGAAATTATTAAATAATTATTCTTGAAGTTCTTAATAATAAAGGTTTTAGTTGTCAAAAATTAACATCCTAGCGTTAATAAGTCCTTTTTCACCAACAACATTCAATCCTATACTCTTGTATTTTTGATAAATGCAAAACACAGAATTGCGTGCATTAATTAGTCTTTTAGACGACCCTGACGCTAACATATACAATGAAATTAAGCGTAAAATAATTTCGTATGGTGATGAAGTTATTCCTCATTTAGAAGATGTTTGGGAAAATTCATTCGACCATGTATTACAAACTAGAATTGAAGATATTATTCATCACCTCCAATTCGACTCAATAAAAAAAGGATTAGCGAACTGGAAAAATTCTCCAGAAAAAGACCTAATTGAAGGGGCTATTATTATTGCCAAATACCAATATCCCGATTTAGAAGATCAAAAAATACGTGATTATATTAACCTACTCACCCAAGAAATTTGGTTAGAACTCAACGATAAATTAACTGCTTTAGAACAAGTTAAAGTGTTGAATAAATTCATTTTCGAAATTCATCATTTTTATGGGAACACAAAAAATATCAACTCACCACGAAACTCATACATTAACAATGTTATAGAATCTAAAAAAGGAAATCCCATAACGCTAGGAATTATCTACGTTGCTATTTGCAAAAAACTAAACATTCCTATTTATGGAGTTGATGTTCCAGCTCATTTTATATTAGCGTATGCCGAAATTCCAAGACATGTACTTTTTTATATCAATGTATTTAATAAAGGAACAGTATTTAGCAACTTCGATATTGATAAGTTTTTGGAACAACTAAAAAAAGAGCCTAAAGAAGAATACTACATTCCGTGTACCAATACCATCATTATTCAACGACTAATTCAACATTTGGTTTATACCTACGATAACTTAGGTTATATTGATAAAAAAGAAGAGTTGATGGAGTTACTAGAAATTTTGAGTTAATTTCAATACATCCTCCACTTTTACATTATCCTTTTTAATGGTAAATTGACTTTGAGTGTAAAAAAGTTCTCGTTCCAATAATGTTTTTTCAATAAAAAGTTTTATTTCTTCTTCGCTTTTTCCTTGAACCAAAGGTCGAACAGTTTTAGCATTAAATAGCCTCGAAGCTAAAATCCCAGCATTGTAGTTGATATAAATTGAAACTCCCGATTGATTTATCAACTCCATATTATTGTGAAAACATGGTGTGCCACCACCTAATGCCATTATAAAATTTTCTTTGTCCTTACAAAATTTCTCCAACACCTCTTTTTCTTTTTTTCTAAAATATGCCTCTCCCTTATTTTCAAATAACTCAGCGATACTTTTTTGGGTATGTTTTTCTATTTCCTCGTCTAAATCAATAAATTTTTGATGGATTTGATTGGCTAATTTTTTACCTATAGTGCTTTTACCACTACCCATAAAACCCAATAAAAATATTTTTTTAGATTTAGTCATTTTTATTTAAAAGGACTATTGGGTTCTTTCGCAATTTTATTGAACACTTGCTTTTCAATAAATTTTGGAAAAAGTTTGCTTAAAAAAACTGCTAATTTCCCCTCGGTTGTTAAAACAAGTGTACGCTTTCTTTTGATTACACCTAATAAAATATGACTGGCAACTTCTTCAGCAGTCATCATTTTGGATTCATCTCTCGGACTTTCTCCTTGAGGTAAACCATCAGCCGATAAAGCTGTATTTCTAATGTTAGATGCCGTAAACCCTGGACAAACAATCATTACATGTAAGCCTGTTTTTAAATTTTCAGTTCGTAATGCATCAAAAAACCCTTGCATGGCATATTTAGATGCAGAATAACCTGTCCGAGCTGGCAAGCCAATATAACCAGCAATAGAAGAAACACCCACAACCGAACCTTTAGAAAATAATAAATGAGGCAGGGCATATTTTGTGCAATAAACAGCTCCCCAAAAATTGATTTCCATTACTTTTTTAATCACTTCTATCGGCGTATCATTAAAGATAGCACGCATAGAAATTCCAGCATTATTAATCAATACATCCAATTTTCCAAAGTTACTGATAGTTTGAAGGATTAAATTTTCGCAATCGGTAGGAAGAGCAACATCACATTTCACAGCTAAAACTTCTGCCCCAATATTTCTAATTTTCTCCCCTACCAGTTGCAATCGCTCTTGATTGCGAGCAGCAATAACAACTTTAGCTCCTCTGTTAGCAAAGGCTATCGCACAAGCTTCACCAATTCCTGAAGAGGCACCCGTAATGATGACAACTTTATTTTTCATGCGATTATTAAATCTATTCTACAAATATAGCTAAAGCAATAAAAAGATTTCAACATTAAAAATTCAATAAAAAAAAGTAAATAAATGACAAAAGTTTTTATTCTTTAAAAAACACTGTTATATTTGCACTCCTTTTTAAGGAAGATTTGGTAGCTCAGTCGGTAGAGCATATCCCTTTTAAGGATAGGGTCCTGGGTTCGAATCCCAGCCAGATCACTAAAGTCGTCCGTCAACTGACGGACGATTTTTTTTATAGAAAATGCTTATTTTGGCTTTTTATTGCTAAAACGTCTTGAAAAAAATAACAACCATAAAACAATTAATAACCTATTTGTCCGAAAATCCAATCGAACAACTAAAATCAATTGCCCAATTTTTAGCAATTCCAAAAAAAGAAGTTGAGCCTTATCAATTTTGGTCGAAGAAACATTACACTCGGAATTGTATTATTAGAACAAATAACTACGAATTGATATTAATTTGTTGGGAAAAAAATCAGTACACACCCATACATTCCCATAATAATCAAGAATGTTGGGTGTATCATGTTCAAGGAAATTTTGAAGAAACTAGGTTTAAACAAGATGAAAATGGTATTCCTCAATCCATTCATCATTCCATATTATACGAACAAAAACATTCTTATATAAATGATACTATGGGATTTCATGTATTAAAGAACACAGCTAATGGAAGAGCAATGAGTTTGCATTTATATGCCAAACCCATTGATGAATGTTTGGTGTATAATGAAAATAAGCAGTTGTTTGAAATGAAACCTTTGGGTTATTTTTCTGTTGCTGGACAACTAATGAATCCTGATAACAACTAATTGTGTATTTTTCACAGCTATCCGAAAATTTTGATGAAAAGCTAAAAAATCTTTGTTAGGGATTGATTTTATTGGGATTAATTATTTTTACAGAGAAAATAAGTCTGTTTCAAATGCTATTTTGGTTTGACTTCTTATTTTTTTTTGCACCCTCACCAACTTGATTACAAACGTATTCCATACTTAAATAGAACACTAGGCATAGCCTTATTTTTTCTACAAAATTTGAAAACGTTTTCGTTTTCTTAGCAATTGTTCTGTTTATTAATTCCAACAACAAATAGCTTATTAAAGCTATATATAATTGAGATTTCACTGCATTTTCACTTGTTCCGACAAATGTTTTTATTTGAAGGTTTTGTTTCATGGCTTTGAAAAATAATTCAATATCCCATCGTTTTTTATACAAATCGACAACGGTTCTAGCTGTCCAATCTAGGTTGTTGGTAATAATTTGGATGACTTTGTTTTCATCTTCTTTGTAAACACTTACTAAACGTAATTTATGTTCATTCATCTTGGTTTTAATAGCTTTTGTTCCTC
>PFUQ01000162.1 GCA_002790175.1 Flavobacteriales bacterium CG_4_9_14_3_um_filter_32_8 | reverse complement strand
TACTGCTTCATCCGTCAGCTGACGGAATCCAGATAGTGTTTCAAAAATTTTCATTGTCTCTAAAAAACTATGAAAATTTTGATGCGAATCAATTTTCAGAACCCACCTTAAAACTAATGTTTGTATTTAGATTTAAAATAAATCTTCAAATTAGTATAACTTTATTTTATTCTTAGCGTTTAAAATCTAGTAACAAACAAATCTTTTACATCCTTGAAGTATGAATACTATGACTAAAAATGCTGCAACATTAGTTGATAAAGAGGAAATTTCTGATTTTACATTTCCCAAAGGAGAAGTGTTAAACTCTGATTTAGCAAGAACTGAACGAGATTCTCAAATAAAAAAGGCAATGAAATTGGGAAACAATTCAAAAGGAAAAGTGCAGATTTTTTTTGAAGATACTGAAGGATTAAAAAAAGTAGAAACCACTATTTGGGGAGTCACTGACAAATATATTCTTCTTAAAAAAACTACCATAATCCCTATTCGATGTATTCATGAAATAAAGTTCAATTAATAGATTAATTGCTTTTATACAGCTTTTGCCGAAACTTTTCATTTAAGTTTCGGTTTTTTTATGATACTTTCTTAGCTGATTTTTCCTTAAGAATACAATTATCTCTCTAAGATTAACATTTATTTAGTATTAAAATAAGTACTTTTGGAATCCTATTGCAAATAGTTTACTAGTGATGAAATTGGTTAAGAAATATATATTACTCCCTTTTATAGTAATTATTGCTTTTGTTACAAATGCAAACGCACAAATTGAATACCCTGAGGATAAAGTAAAATGGGAATTTAGTATTGAACAAGACGGTTGTAATGCATTTATTATTGGAAAAATTAGATGTGTTGAACATTGGCATGTTTATGCAGCAAATCTTCCGAAAGGCACATTTCTATTGCCTACAGAAATTGAACCAGCTAAGTCATCAAATTATAAAGTAATAGGAAAGGTTATTGAACCTAAACCTGAGTTCTACCATGATCCAGCAGCAGATGAAGATATTTTTCAACATTCAAACACATTTATTTTAAAGCGTAAAATTGAGATATTAAGCACTAATGATTTTACATTAAAAGGTAGATTTTCTTTTCAAACTTGTGACGAAACACATTGTTTGCCTCCCTTTGATGCTGAATTTACACTAAATGTAAAAGGATGTGAAGCTGTTAATGCAACAACTACAGATACTTCATCAATTATTAATGATACAATAGTTGGAGTAAAAGATAGCAGTACAATCAATAAATCAAACAAAACAGTTGCTTCTTCAAATAATAACAAGAAGGAAATAAAAGAGGTATCAATATGGACCATATTGTTATTAGCATTTGGAAGTGGGTTGGCAGCTTTATTAACACCTTGTGTTTTTCCTATGATACCAATGACTGTTAGCTTTTTCACGAAACAAAGTAAAACTAAAGCACTAGGAATTAGAAATGCCATATTTTATGGAGTTTCAATCGTAATCATATATGTATTGTTGGGTTCTGTTGTTACATTATTCGTTCCACCAGATGTTATCAATGAAGTAGCAACTGGTGTGGGAATGAATATTTTCTTTTTCATTCTATTGGTAATTTTTGCCATTTCGTTTATGGGAGCATTTGAAATTACATTGCCAAGTTCGTGGGTAAATAAAGCCGATAAAGCTTCAGATAGAGGTGGATTTGTTGGCATTTTCTTTATGGCATTGGTATTAGCGTTAGTTTCTTTTTCATGCACAGGCCCAATTGTAGGGTCTTTATTAGTTACTTCAGCGACAGTTGGTGGATGGGTGCCAGTTTTAGGAATGTTTAGTTTTTCTTTAGCATTGGCATTGCCTTTTGCTATGTTTGCTGCTTTTCCGGGATGGATGAATTCATTGCCAAAATCGGGAGGTTGGTTAACAACGGTTAAGGTATTTTTGGGATTCTTAGAATTGGCTTTAGCATTCAAATTTTTATCCAATGCAGATTTGGTTGTTCAAGGGCATTTTTTAGAAAGAGAACTATTTTTGGCCATTTGGATTGGAGTTTTTGGGGTTTTAGCAATTTATTTATTAGGCTTTATTCGTTTACCTCATGATGGACCTACAGGAAATTTATCGGTCGGAAGAACTTTACTGGGAATTACAACGGTGATTTTTGTTGTTTATTTAATTCCTGGACTTTGGGGAGCACCTTTAAAATTGATTAGTGGATTTCCACCACCAATGTCGTATAGTGAATCTCCAACTGGTTTTGGAGGAAGTGGTTCAGGAATTTCTTCAATTCAAAATATCCAGCCCGAAGGAACACATTTAGGACCACAAGGAATCTTCGTCTTCCATGATTTAGATGAAGGATTGGCGTATGCCAAAAAAATAGGAAAGCCAGCATTTTTAGATTTTACTGGTCATGCTTGTGTCAATTGTCGTAAAATGGAAGAAAATGTGTGGGGAGAACCTGGCGTAATAGAAATGATGAAAAATGATGTCGTAATTATTTCCTTACATGTTGATGAAAAAGAAGAATTACCTATTGAAGAACAAATTGAAGTTGAATATGCACCCGGAAAAACTAGAATTTTAAAAACAGTTGGAAATAAATGGAGTTATCTGCAAACTTCTAAATACCAAATCAATACACAACCTTTTTACATCATGTTAGGACCTACTGGAGAAGATTTAACAAATGGTTCTGCCGATTACGAACACCATGGTAACAGAGATGATTTTAAAGTGTGGTTAGAGGAAGGATTGAAATTATATCAAGAAGCAAAATAATAAGTAGATTTTAATGCAGTAGTTTATTGAGCAATACATAAAAAATTAGTAAACCAATTACGGATAAAAGTACCCAGTAAGCACCCTTAAAAAGCTCTTTATTTCTTTTTTTATCAATATAATATTGAAAAGAAATGATAGCGATAAAAGCAATAAGAAAAATTAAAGCAAATATTTTTTGTTCCGACGTAAACACTATTGAAATTTAAAGTGAACAAAAATACGTCCAAAATTTTTACTGTCTTTATCTATTCTGTGGTATTTATTTTTGATTTGAGGTTGTTGCAAAAAACGAAGAACTTTCTTTTTTAGTTGACCAAAACCTTTTCCAGGTATGATTTCTACTAATTTAATTTTTTTATCAATAGCTTCATTAATAATAGTATTTAATGCGTTATCAATTAAATCAGAGTTGTTATAAATATTGTGTAAATCGAGCTTTAAGTTGCTCATCAATTCAAGAGGTTTATCCTGCAGAAGATTGGGTAACTAACCATTCATTGTCTTGCTTTTTCATGTTAACCTGAATAGCAATTTTTTCATTTTTTCTAAAGGTGGCTTTAATAATAACTTCATCATTTTTAAATTCTAACACTTCGAAAACAAAATAACTATCTAAACTTCCTTTGTAAATGCTTTTAAAAGTTTCCATTTCTTCTGGAGTCATAATTTTAACTCGCTTATTAAACTTAAATACAATTAAGTTGTTTGGAATTTTATCGTCATTAATAATAATAATAGGAGTTTCTCCAGCTATTTCAGATTCGTTGTAGTATTTTTTTAAGGCACTAAGATCTATCGTTTTTTGAATAATAATGTTGATATCTTTAGAAGTTTGTGCAAAAATTTGTGCAAAAAACAGAGAAGGAATTAATAAAGCTAATATAAGAATTAATTTTTTCATAACTCAAAAATATACATACTTGTCAAATATACGAATAAAAATCTCTTTTTGTTTCACGATTATCACAATATAATAAATATTTAGACTAGCATTTATTTATGGCAGACATTTAGATATATTTTAATGATAAATTAAAAAATAATATTAATTTAGTAACCTAAACTATAAATTATGAGAAATCTTAGATTAGTAACAGTACTGTTTATTTCATTATTTTTAATGATAAATGGTTGCAAAAAAGACAAAACAGTTGTTGTAGATTCTTCGACAACATCGGCTAAAGATAATTCTACCGCAGAAAATTTTTTCGGTGACATTAAAAGAGTGGTCGAGGAAGCTGTTAATGACGAAGGTCAGAGTAGTAAATCTAGTGCCTATTCTTTTGGTAACTGTGCTACAGTTTCTATTAATCCTGCTTGGATTGACACTTTAACTTGGCCAAAAGTTTTAACAATTGATTTTGGAACTACTAATTGTACAGATGTTTACGGTATTAATAGAAGAGGGAAATTAGTCGTTACCATAACTGGAAGATATGTAAATTCAGGAAGTGTTTTAACTGTTCAACCTCAAAATTATTTTGTTAATGATATTAAAGTTGAAGGAACAAAAACACTTACCAACAATGGATTAAACGCAAACAATAACCTACAATTTACTGTTCAAGTTACCAATGGAAAAATTACTTATACCGATCAATCTTTTACCACTTGGAGTTCTACTAGATATAATGAATGGGTTGAAGGAGATACTACCAATTTTTTTACACATGGATTAGCTGGCGTTTGTGATGATGTTTATTTAATTACTGGTTCTGCAAATGGCGTGAATAGAAATGGTTTAGCCTATACAGTAAACATTACTTCTCCTTTAAGGAAAGAAATTTGTTGTAGATGGATAGTTAGCGGAAAGCTAGATGTAGTTCCTTCAGGATTAGCAACAAGAAGTGTTGATTTTGGAACTGGAGCATGTGATGCAAATGCAACTGTTACCATAAATGGTAATGTTTATAATGTGCTCATGTATTAAATATATTTAGTCGTATTTTTTTAATGAGGGAACTATACTTTAGTTCCCTTTTTTATTTCTCAAACAACATCAGCTTTAAAAAACCTTTAGTGGGCTAAATTTACCTTTGATGTAAAAAACGATTCAATAATCCTTAAACATAAATACATTTGTTTTAGGTGGGTTCTAAAAATTGGTTCACATCAAAATTTTCATAGTTTTTTAGAGACAATGAAAATTTTTGAAACACTATCTGGAT
>PFUQ01000248.1 GCA_002790175.1 Flavobacteriales bacterium CG_4_9_14_3_um_filter_32_8 | reverse complement strand
CTTTTTTTCCAGACTTGGTATTTGTAGATAATGCCCTGCTCGTTAATATAGTAGATATGTTCAATATCGAACACTTTTTTTTGGTAATACTGACGAATCTTGGTCATTTAGGGTTATTTTTTCCCCAAAGTATTCTTCTCTAGCTTTATAGATATACGCTTCTGTTTTATCAAATATCTTTATAGTTTTGGCTATCCCTTTTGTAGCAATTAATTCGCTTTTCGTTTTTCCAAATAATGACTGCTAATTTTCTCGCAGTAGCACTTACTGCAGTTGCTCGGCCTTTTTTATAGTTAATTCGTCTAAAGAAATCAGCTAAATGACCTTCTTTTAAATTTCCAATAATATTGGCAGCGTTTCGAAAAGCACTTTACCTCCTGAAATTTTATTATTGGGAGCCAATCTTAACCAAGCGGTAAACTGTTTGGCGGAATCAAATTTTCTTATACCCTCCAAACCAATTTCACTAATGATAGTCATAATAGTTGCGTCATTTACCTCCTCAATAGTCATTAAGGTGGGTTCTAAAATTTTTCATTATCTCTAAAAAATTATGAAAATTTTGATGCGAATCAATTTTTAGAACCCACCTTAAATCAATCCCTTCAAAATATTGATAAGCAACCTGATTCATATCAGTACCTTCAATGGTGTTTTTGTTTTTTCTTTTGTGAGGCTTTTTAGTTGCAACATGTTGTTTTTTATTGTCATCATTATTAATAATATCTTCCATCAATTTTTTTATTTCAGCATCTACATCTTGTATTTGTTTTTGAAGATGCAAATAGGTGTTCCATTCTTGCTTTAAAGCAAATAAGTAATCATTTCTTCCATTGTATGGTAAAGCCTTGGTAATTTCTTCTTCCGATTTTCGGCAATTGTAATGCCTGTGTTGAGCAAGTTTTTTTCCTGACCTTTCTCCTGCAATAAACTCAGTTATGATTTTCGTGCCCGTCATTCCAACAATATCATTGACTACTACATCTAAACGGATATTCATTAAACAGAGGTATTTTTGAATTTTTAATACCGTACGAGCCGATTGTTTTATTAGATTTTGTCGATGTCTGGAATAAGTTCGGATAACTGTCGAGCCGAAACTGTCTGTTTTTTACACTTTTTTGTGTAAACCTATTTTAGGACGAGACACCAATCTCAAAAGCATCGTAATATTCCAATACTTGTTTCCAAAGGTTATAAATGCTTCGGTGACATTCGTCAATTACTATAAAATCAAAAAACTCGATTGGCATTTTTGGGTCATACTCAATTGGCGGTATTTCTTTTGGTTGCCAGCTTTTTTCGTTTGGATTTTCTTCTTCAGCACTTTCTTCCAATTCAGTTCCTTTTAAAATAGAATATAACCGTTGAATGGTGCTAATACAAACCTGACTGTCGGTTGCTATATAGCTTGATTTCAGCCGTTGAACGCTGTATAATTCAGTAAATTTTCTATTGTCGTCATTTGGAACGAATGACATAAATTCCTGCTCTGCTTACTCTCCCAAATTTTTTGTATCTACCAAAAACAACACTCGTTTCGCTTTTGCATATTTCAACAAACGATAAATGGCGGTTATGGCTGTGAATGTTTTTCCCGAGCCAGTTGCCATTTGAATTAAGGCTCTTGGTCGATTTTCTTTGAAAGATGTTTCTAATTTAGTAATGGCGTTGATTTGGCAATCTCTTAATCCTTCAATAGGCAATATGGGTAAATCGTTTAATCTTTTGCGAAGTGATTTATCAGTCTTCAACCAACTTCTTAATGTTTCTGGTTTATGAAAACTAAAAATTTCTCTTGCTCTAGGTTTAGGGTCTGTAAAATCGGTGAAACGAGTTACTTCGCCTGTACTGATATAAACAAAAGGTAAAGGTTCATTTTTAAGATGTTTCAATTTTGCATTGGCATAACCTTCTCCTTGTCCTTCATGCACATTTAAACGATGTGCTTCATCTTCTTTTTTAGCTTCAATTACTCCACAAGGTTTACCATCAACAAATAAAACATAGTCTGCAGGACCAACATCTGTCAAATATTCTTTTACAGCAACACCAATTCCAGTATTTAAATTTACTTGCTTAATACTCTGAATCACCCAGCCACAGGCCATCAACTGCTTGTCTATGTTATCTCTTGTTATTTGTTCAGGGTTTTGGTTTGCCATTTCTTAATTCAATACAATTTTTAGTTGGATGAAAAACGAAGATAGCTCTTTTTAGCAGAAAATCAATCTTTCCTAATCTTCTCTTCAATTTTTGACGTAGAATAGCCTTCAATAAATTGGATAACCTCCACTTTTCCACCATTTTGTTTGACTATATCAGAACCAACAATGTATTTTTTATGAGTGCTATCAGAAATAGAATTATCATAATCGCCACCTTTAATTAATATATCAGGCATTATTGCTTTAATTAAGTTTAAAGGAGTGTCTTCTTCAAAAATAATTACAGCAGCAACAAATGATAAGGAAGCCATTATTAATGCTCTAGAATTTTCATCTTGTAAGGGGCGATTTTTTCCTTTGTTAAGTTTTTTAATGGAGCTATCGGAATTAATAGCAACAACTAGTTGAGTTCCAAAATCGGCAGCTTGTGCCAAATATTCGACATGTCCACGATGCAAAATATCGAAACACCCATTAGTGAAAACTATTTTTTGGTTTTCTTTTTTCCACTCAGAAATCAATTGTTTTAACTGTTTTATATCAACAATTTTATTTTTTATTTTCCTTAGCTTGCTCATAACTGCCAAATTATTATTTTTTTATGAGAGTTATAAAATAATGTGCAAATTTGAACACAATAACTAACATCTTAATGCTAAAATGAAAAAAATAACAGTTCTATTTTTTGTTATTATTTCTTACCCAATATTTTCTCAAACTAATTATATAGATAGTGTAGAACAATCTATAGTTAATTTATCAGATGAAGAGCAAATAAAAACAATTTTAGCAATTCCTTATGATAAAATAATTGCCAACACCACTAAATCTGAAGAGTTATTTTTAGCTTCATTAACTAAAGCAAAAAAATTAAATTATCAAGAATATGAAGCTGATATTAGCAATCAATTGGCACTTATTTATGCTTTTATGGGTAAATATGACAAACGATTAGGCTATAATTTAAAAGCCATAAAAATATA
This sequence comes from Flavobacteriales bacterium CG_4_9_14_3_um_filter_32_8, assembly GCA_002790175.1. GTDB lineage: Bacteria > Bacteroidota > Bacteroidia > Flavobacteriales_E > Vicingaceae. Next base: position 1,800 of record PFUQ01000248.1, on the reverse strand, counting down.
TGAACTACTTGGCAATAAATCAAAAGCTGGAGAGACTTATGGTAGTTTGGGTTTTTCGATGAATCGAAAAGATATAAAAAAAGCAAAATTGTATATGCAAAAGGGAATAATGATTCTAAAAAAAGAAAATAATTTAATTGCCCTTAATCCTATTTACGATAATTATGGGGTTGTTCAAGAAATGGCTGGAAATATTGATAGTGCAATTTATTATTACAATTTAGCCCTCGATTTAAAACGGAATCAAAACGACAGCATAGGAATTCCATTTGCATTAGGGCATTTATCGGGAGCCTATTTAATTAAAAAAAAATATATTAAATCTAAAATTTATTTAGACGAATCATTTTCGATTCGTAAAAAAAGAAATGATACTTATGGAATAGCCGAATGCTTTGTGCTTTATGGCGACTTATTTTATGCACAAAATAATTATAAAGAAGCTTTAACTTGGTTTGTTAAAAGTTATGATTCTGGTATCGAAAACAAATATATTCATTTGGCACAATATGCGGCAGAATTTTCCGCAACCTGCTACGAAAAAATTGGCGATGTTACCAATACTGTTAAATTTTTAAAAATTCAGCAAGCTCTTAAAGATTCATTACTTAACGAAAACACCAATCAAGCCATTGCAAAACTAGAGGTTCAATTTGAAACAGAAAAGAAAGAAAAACAACTTGCTGAACAAGAAGTTATCATCACCAAGGAGCAGTTACGTGTAAAGCAAAAAAACTATACATTAATAGGATTAGCTTTAATATTGGGATTTCTATTAATTTTAGGAAGGTACATTTACCAACAACAAAAATTTAAACAACAAAAATTGATAGAAGAAAACCGTTTAAAAGACGAATTAGCTAAAATTACTCTACAAAACGAATTGTACGAAGAACGAACTAGAATATCAAGAGATTTGCACGACAACATTGGCTCCCAACTTACCTTTATCATTTCATCGGTAGATAACTTAAATTATTTAGCAAAAACAACTGATAATAAATTAAAAGAAAAACTGAGCGGAATTTCTAACTTTAGTAGAACTACCATCACACAATTGAGAGATACTATTTGGGCATTAAACAAAGATGAAATTAGTTTTGATGACTTAAAATTAAGATTGTTGAATTATATTGAATCTGCTAAAATAGCCAAAGAAAACATTGCATTTAACTTTGAAGCAGAAGTGCAAAACAACCTACTTTTTAATGCCATACAAGGAGTAAATATATACAGAATAGTGCAGGAAGCCATTAACAACTCATTAAAGTATTCAGCAGCTGCAAACATCAATGTTAGCTTAAAAGAAACAAATGGACAAATACAGTTAAAAATTGAAGATGACGGAATAGGATTTAACATCAATGAAGTTAACTTAGGAAACGGGTTAGAAAACATGAAAAAAAGAGCAGCTACCATTCATGCACAATTTCAATTTAACTCCGTGCCAGAAAAAGGAACAACAATCGTATTAATTATTCCCATTAAATAAGACAAATGCCGTATAAGAATACTGCTTTTTTGAATGTAAATTTGTTAAAAAAAGATGAATATAAAAATAGTATTAGCCGAAGACAATAATTTTTTAGCTCAATCCATTGAAGAAAAGCTAACATTTTTTGATGATTTTAAGTTTAAATACAGTGCTAAAAATGGTGCTGAATTAATTGGGAAATTAGAAGCCGACCACAATGTTGATGTTGTATTAATGGACATTCAAATGCCCGAAATGGACGGCATAAAAGCAACAACGCTTATTAAAAACAGATATCCTCAACTAAAAATAATAATGTTGACTGT
>PFUQ01000108.1 GCA_002790175.1 Flavobacteriales bacterium CG_4_9_14_3_um_filter_32_8 | reverse complement strand
AAGAAATTGTGTTGCTTTGTGGTGGAAATCCAGCTAAAGCAGCCCACCTTTGGAATAGTACTTAATCATGTTTCGAACACTTATGGGCTCTGACTCTGGGTCATTCATTTCAAAATCACATTTTTTCACTTTATACCAAGGACTATTTTTTCTTAAAAAACACATAACTTTTCTAAAACATAACTATTTTTGTAACTTGCGTCAAGTTTTTTTTTGGCTTAATAATTGTCGGATACCCAAAAGTGAAAAAAATTGCACTCATATTAGTCACCTTATTAACTTTTTCTACAGGGTTTAAGTTAACTGGCGATGGCGTTGATACTAACTCCAAAATGAAAGCTATTTTTATTATGAATTTCACAAAATTAGTGGAATGGCCTCAATCCTACCGGGAAGGTAATTTTGTTGTTGGTGTTGTTGGCGAATCTCCTTTGTATCTGGAATTATCTAAAATGGCGAAAACCAAGAAAGTTGCCAATCAAACCCTTGAAATTAAAAAATTCGTTTCTTCCGATGATATTAGTAAATGTCATATTTTGTATGTGAGTCAAAAGAGTGGTGAAGAAATTTCAACTATTATTAAACATATAAAAACAAACAGTACTTTAATTGTTACCGAGCAACAGGGACTAATTGATAAAGGAGCTGGTATTAATTTTATTATTAAAGATAATCGACAAAAATTTGAATTGAATAAAAAAAATGTAGAAAAATATAAATTAAAAGTAAGTTCTAATTTAGAAGCATTAGCCTTTTCAGTGAAATAGAATGATAAAAAAGATATACATATTAATTATAATTGCTTTTCTAACGAATTCAACTTTTGGGCAATTTGTTGGTAAAGATAATTTGTCCATTTCACTTTTCTATATGCAGAAATCGGAGTTAGATAGTGCCAAAAAATATATCGATTTATCCATCCAAGATGATGCTTTAAAATCATTATCAAAAACATGGTACTACAGAGGATTTATTTACAAAGAACTTTATAAAATTAATGATAAAGAGAATAAGACATCTGCTTTACGACTAACAGCAATAGAATCCTTTACGAAATTATTATCCTTTGAAGTTGATTCTAATGAATTTTCAGAAAGTGCAATTAAAATGTTAAATTATTTAGCAACCACTCTATATAATGATGCTGCACGTTCTTTGGATCCTGATAATTACAAAACAGCTATACTTATTTTTGAATACTATAGAAACACAATGCAAATGGTTAATCCAACTATTGATTTAAAGCTTCAAGATGCCAAATTTAAATTAGCTTTAGCCTCCATGTTAAATAGACCTGCTGAAACAGAACAAGGATTAGATTCTATTCAAACCAAACAAATCGCAAAATTATATAAGGAGGTTATTGATTTAGACCCAAACAATCCTGTAGCAAATTATAATTTAGCTATTTTATATTATAATGAGGCGGCTGACATTATTAACAATATGGATTATGACATGGACATCGAAAAATTGAATGAAGTTCAAGATCATTGTGTCGAAATTTTCTTACAAGCCCTTCCCTATGCAAAAAAATCGTATGAATTAAAATATAAACTGAAGGAAACATTAATTGCACTTTCTAATATTTATTATGGACTAAACGATATGGAAAAATCTGATTTTTATAAGAAAGAGTTGGAGTTGTTAGAATTAGAAGATTTGGAAAAAAAGAAAGAAGATTTGGAAAAAGAAAAGTAGATTCGTATGTTTATAAAATGGAATTTAGATTTACAATAGGTAAAAAAATTGGAACAGGATTCGGAGTCCTACTTTTCTTTATTATTATTGTTTTTTATACTACCTACAACACCCTAAATGAAAGTATTAAAATTAATGATGAAATTACGAACGTAAATAGTCCGTCAGTTTCTTCATTAGAAGAATTAAAATTACTCACCGTACGGTCAAAAATGTTAATTTTTAATTGGATTTATTTCCAATCGCAAGCAGACCACCCCGATAAACAAAAATTAAACAGATTAATAGAAAGAGAATACCCTCACTTAGAAAAAACCTTAAAAAAATTAGCGGTCAATTGGCCAGAAGGAGACCGACAAAAAATAAAGCAAGTATTTAAAGATTTGCACCAGTTATTTGATTTGCATGGAGAAGTGATGTTATTGTTGCCTGATTGGGCAAGTTATGAAGACTCCCAAAATAAATTTTTAGCCAATTTTTTAATCGGAGATGACGGAGATATTTTCCTAAAAACCACAGAGATTCTATTTCAATTAGATGATTTAATCAACAATCAAAAATTTAACACTGGTAAGGTTACAGAAAGTATGCAAGAGTCCTTTAACCAGTTAAAATCCTTATCTAAATGGTTAGGAATAGCATTGGTTATTTTTGGCGTATTAGTTGCTTTTTATACTACAAAAACCATAGTAGATCCCATTCAAAAGTTAAAAATAGTTTTACTAACATTAAGTAAAGGAGTATTTCCAAAACATTCCATTAAAGCTAAAAATGACGAGATTGGTGAAATGACAAATGCCTTAAATAGGGTAATTTTAGGATTAGAAACTACTCGGGATTTTGCAATTTCTGTTGGAGCCGGTCAGTTTGATACCCATTACGAACCTTTAAGTGAAGACGATGATTTAGGGAAAATATTAATAAAAATGCGTGACGATTTAGCTGAAAATGAAAGAGTATTAGAACAAAAGGTGGTGGAAAGAACTGCTGAGGTGGTGCAGAAAAAGGAAGAAATTGAGTTGCAAAATGAAAAAATAAGTGAATTATATGAAGAAGTAACAGACAGTATCAAATATGCAAAAGGTTTACAAGAAGCAATTTTACCTCCTCATGAATTTGTTAAAGAAGTGATGCCAGATTCTTTTATTCTTTACAAACCTAAAGATATTGTTAGTGGAGATTTTTATTGGATAGAAAAAAAGAATAATAAAGTTTATTTTGCAGCAGTAGATTGTACTGGACATGGTGTTCCTGGAGCATTTATGAGTATTGTTGGATACAATGCCTTAAATGAAGCATTACGAAAAAATGACACTCCTAGTAGTATCTTAGATTCATTAAATCAAGGAATAAGCAAAACACTGCATAACAATTCGATAGATGCTAAACATAAAGATGGAATGGATTTAGCGTTATGCTGTTATGACATCAAAACAAAAGAACTACAATATGCTGGTGCATACAATCCACTTTACATGATTAGAAATGGAGAAGTTAGTGAAATAAAAGCAGATAAATTTGCAATTGGTAGTTATTATGAAAATACAGCTAATAAATACACCAACCACACTATTCAGCTTCAAGAAAAAGATTACGTTTATGTTTTTTCTGATGGTTATGCCGATCAATTTGGTGGACCAAAAGGCAAAAAATTTATGTACAAAAGATTTAGAGATTACTTACTTACCTTAAATGGAAAAAGTATGAATGCTCAAAAAGATTTTTTAAACAATACCATTGAACAATGGAAAGGTCCTTTAGAGCAAATTGACGATATTTTGGTAATAGGAATACATATTGACTAAATTATTGATAGTTCGGGTTTCACATTTTTAATCTCTAATCTCCAATTTTTAATCTCTAATTTCCCTTCTCACATTGTTATAAATAAACTTGACTTGTATAAGTTAGATGTTTATATTTGTCATCTTAACTTTGATAATTTATCGATTAAAATTAGATTGTTCTAAATCAAAGATGCAACCAAATCGGTTAAATTATCGTTGTAAGATTTTTAACAGATAATAAAATATTTAAAACCATCAACCTATGAAGAATTTAAAATTAGTAATAATCCTAATTTGCAGTTTGCAATTTACAATTACAAATTTACAAGCCCAAGTTCCAAATTTAATCAACTATCAAGCAGTAGCTCGAGATTTATCAGGTAATCCTCTGGTGAGCACCCCTGTTACTGTGGTGTTTGAAATTAGACAAACTTCACCATTAGGTACCATTGTGTATAACGAAACGCATGTTTCTTCCACCAATCAATTTGGGCTATTTAATTTAGAAATAGGTGGAGGAACTCCTATTACTGGTACATTTGCAGGTATCAATTGGAGTACTGGACTTTATTACTTAGTTGTTACTGTAAACGGAGATGTAATGCCTTCAACTCAATTATTGTCAGTACCCTTTGCTTTGCATGCAAATACCGCTTCCAGTGGAACTCCTGGTGCAAACGGACATGCAAATTTGGCGGATAGTATTTCGGAACCACCTGGACCTAATTGTGCTAATGGTGGATATTTAATTAAAATGGGTGCTGATGACAATGATGACGGAACATTGCAACCTTTGGAAGAGGATATTACTTATTATATTTGTAATGGTATTGACGGTGCAACTACTTCCTATACAGCAGGAACTGGAATAAACATTCTTGCAGTAGGAAATATTATTGAAAATACAGGTGATTTAGACTCTACCAATGAAATTCAAACCATTAGCATCTCAAACGATACTATTTATTTAAGCAATGGCGGTTATGTTGTATTGCCAAACAGTTCAGGAGATGATTGGGGAGCACAAACCGTTATTGTTGATGGAGTAACAATATTTGGAGATGGTGCTGCTACTCCTCTTTCTGGTTTTGATGGCAATTACAATAGTTTGACTAACCAGCCAACTATTCCAACACAAACAAGTGACTTAATTAACGATAGCGGTTTTATTACTTCCCCAATTGATGCAGATAGTGACCCCAATAACGAAATTGAATTACCTGCTACTGCTGTTGCTAACCAAGTATTAACTTGGAACGGAAGCGCATGGGTAGCTCAAAATCCAGGTTCTGGAGCAGACAACTGGGGAAGTCAAGTAGTAATGGTTGATAGTGTAACGATTTTTGGTGATGGAGCAGGAACCCCACTATCTGGGTTTAATGGTCAATATTCAAGTTTAACAGGAGCACCAACAAATGTATCGTCATT